>JAYVQD010000602.1:0-12840 GCA_043777275.1 Nitrosomonadales bacterium | reverse complement strand
GAAGCCATCGGTCTGCGTGGCGACACCGATCCACTCATCGTCACAACCCAGCGCTGCCGCCAGCGCGCGCCTAGCCAGCGCGGGTGTATTGTTTTTTGTGGACAGGTGCGCTGCGATCACATGCTGCATGCGGCCACTGGCATGCCGAGTGGCAACCAACGCGCGCAACAAACCCGACGCCGTGCCGTTATCCAGATGCCCCAAACGCCCGGCAATGCGGTGTTTAAGCGACTGCGGGTAGGCGCTATTCATCAACAGATCGAGGTCGTGATTGCATTCGAGCACCAGCGCATCGACATCCGACAGCATCATCTCGATATGCGTGGTGGAAACGCCCGTGTCCGTCAACACGCCCAGCGATTTATCGCCGTCGCCAAATACGAATTGCGCAGGCTCGCGTGCATCGTGCGGCACCGGGAAAGGACGCAACTGAATGTCACCCACGGGTAACGCGGTATGACTATCGATAATGTTCACCTCCACACCCTTGAAGCACGCCACGCCACTGGCCATGAGCGTGCCGTGCGTCAGGTAAACGGGAATATCATGCTTGCGCGCGAAACGCGCTACGCCGCCGACGTGGTCGTCATGTTCGTGGGTGACAACAATACCATTGATGTGTTCGGGCGTGAGCGCCAGCCGCGCCAAGCGCTTGCTGGTATCGGCAAGGCCGAAGCCGCAATCCAGCATCAAATGGGTTTTACCGGCATGAACGATCAGTCCGTTGCCCTCACTGCCACTGCCCAGCGATGCAAAACGCATACGCTAATGCCAATGCAAGTTATCAGCGCGGCACCGAACCACCCGCAGCTCACGCCTCACCAAAAACCTACTTCAACTGATCGTAAAGCAACGTCAGAATCCGGCTGGACGTGGTTGACTGTTCCTGGCGCCCGTCCTTGTTCAGCACGCTGACTTCGGCGCCGGCGTCGATTTCTTTGACGACGATCTGGTATTGCTCGTTTTTCTTTGCCGGAGAGTTGCCCCAGAATTTCAGACCGCCGACTAATTTGCCGAGGAACCCCGGCTTGTCCTCAGACGTCTTCACATCCGTTTCCGGATCAATATAGCGGACAAAATAAAGCCCCTTGCTGCGATCACGGTCTTCGACGGTGAACCCCACGCGATCCAGCGCCAAGCCGACGCGGCGCCATGCGCGATCGAACTGCTCGTTCAGCACGAGTCTGCCGCCGCTACTTTGCTTGGCCAGTGAAGCGCGCGGCGCCTCGGTTGCGGCAGCCACCTGTTGCTTCGCACGCGCTTCCTGCACGCCAAAACGCGTCATCAGACGGGACAGCATCATGGCCTCGAGGTCTGGATCCGGCTTGCGCGGCTGCCACTTGGTCTGCTCCTGACTTGATGACGTAAACACTTCTTCCATGCCGCGATGGCTGACATAGATTTCGGTGGTGCCGGTCGCGCCCCGCTCCAGGCGAGTGCGGAATTTGTCGCGCTCGCTGGTGGAGTACACCGCATCCATCAATTTGCCCAGCGTCCTGCGGATAATGCCGTCATCAATTTTCGCGCGGTTCTCCGCCCAGTCGGTTTCCATCACACCGGCTTCCGGCACCTCGACATTCACAATGAAACCGGTTTCCTGCCAAAAATCTTTTACCACGGGCCAGATCTGTCCTGGATCGCCTTTGACCACCAGCCAGCGCTGCGTGCCGGCGCGTTCGACCCGCGCATCGCCACTGCCTTCAGGCAACACGCTGGCGCTGCCCGCGGCGACCTGCGGGCGGCCTGCGCGCTCTTTGTAGTAATCCGAAGCCGTCGCTGTGCCTTTGCTGGTGCCAATGTCGGGCACGGTAAAACGGTCATCGGCATTGGGGCGCGTCAGGTCCGGCGGGATTTCCAGCGGCGGCAATTTTCCGGCGGATTTGTATTCGATTTTCTTGCTGGGCAGTTGAATGGAACTACAGGCTGCCAGCAGCGTACCCGCCGCGACACAGCCTAGAACCTGAACCCAATGAATCAGTCGCATAGTGAACCTCAATCGCACAATTTTCTTGTTAACCTGGGATGCCAGCCTGCCGCATCGCGTCGCGCACCAGGTCGTAACACGCCGGTGTCAACGGCGTCAGCGGCAAGCGTATGCCGCCTCCAATCAAACCCATCTGCTCCACAGCCCACTTCACCGGAATCGGATTGGCCTCGCAGAACAAGTGCCGATGCAACCCGAGCAGCCGGTCATTGATCTCGCGTGCCTTGGCGAGGTTACCGGCCAGCGCCGCGACACACAGCTCGTGCATTGCTTTTGCCGCCACGTTGGCGGTCACGGAAATCACGCCATCGCCGCCGAGCAGCATCAACGGCAGCCCGGTGGCGTCGTCGCCGCTGAACACCATAAAATCTTTGGGCTTGCGCCGAATCAGGTCAGAACCACGTTCCAGATTCGCGGTCGCATCTTTGATCCCGACGATGTTGGGCACCTGCGCCAGACGCAGCACGGTATCGTTCTGCATATCAGCCACCGTGCGGCCCGGCACGTTGTAGAGTATCTGCGGTATGTCCACCGCTTCGGCAATCGCCTTGAAATGCAGATACAGCCCTTCCTGCGTGGGCCTGTTGTAGTACGGCACCACCGACAGACTCATATCGGCGCCTGCCTTTTTGGCGAATTCGGACAACTCTATCGCTTCGCGCGTGGAGTTGGCGCCGGTACCGGCAATGACCGGTATGCGCCTGGCGACGTGATCCACTGCTGTTTTAATCAGCAAACAATGCTCGTCGTGATCCACCGTCGGCGACTCACCCGTGGTGCCTACGACGACGATGCCATCGGTGCCTTGTTTGATATGCCAATCGAGAAGCTTGCGGAACGAATCCAGATCGAGTTCGCCGCTTTTGCCCATCGGCGTGACAATCGCCACCAGGCTGCCCTTCAAGGTATGCTGCGATACTGCCATGTCTTTGATTTTCCTGAATAAAATGGTAATCGGCCCACGCTTAATCGCGCATTGTACCTGAAGACCGGGCGAGCGGGATATGGGTCTGACTTCGCTGCGCATGAATGGTTGCAGCGGCAGCCGCGTTTCGCCCTGCTGCGCGCGCAAAATCAGGGCGCAGGTTCCGCGGCGGATTCAGCCGTCCGGGCGCACCGCGCAGAGTCGCTGCACCATCGCCGGTTTCGGCGATTCAACATAAATGTCTTCGTAGGCCAGTACGCGCAGCCGCCCCTGCACTACGGCCAGCAACTCGCCCGGTCGCAGCAAAAACTCAGGATTCGACGGACGGCCATAGCGCTCATTACCCACGGCAAAGGTTTCGTAGATCAACACCCCGCCGGGAGCCAGCGCTTCCAACAAAAGGGGAAACAAAGGCCGATGCAGATAGTGGGTGACGACAACGACGCCAAAGGTTCTATCGCCATACGGCCATGGGCCGGATTCCACATCGGCGCACGTCGTCGTTATAGGTTTAACGTCCGCCTCACCAACCAACGCCACCAGCGCCGCCAGTGCCGCGCTGTCGCGATCAACCGCCTCCACCGCATGCCCGCGTGCGGCAAAGTAGCGCGCATGCCGTCCGCCGCCGCAGGCCACGTCCAGCACCGCGCAACCCGCCGGCGCCATTGCCGCCCAGCGCGCAACCCAGGCCGAGGGCGCATCGAGCAGATGCGAATGAGGCGAATGACGAGGTTGCGCGGGTGTCGGCATGCCGGGTCGTGAGGATGCGCCGCTCGAAACGACTTGCGGGCTACGTCACGCGAAAATTCTTGAACTGCCACGGATCGGATTCATCCACATCATCCGGGAACGGATGATGCCGGCCTCTGAGCGGGCTCCATTCGGTGTAAACGCCGCGCACCTCGCCCAGATACGGATTGGCAATTTCCAGCACGCGCCGGAAATCGAGATCATCGGGATCGAGTATGCCCGCGCGCGGATTTTCCATCGCCCACACCACGCCGCCCATCACGCCCGCCGCCACCTGAATGCTGGTGGCGTTGTTATAAGGCGCGAGTTTGCGCGCCTCATGCACATTCACGCGTGAGCCGTACCAATACGCGCCGCGCGCATGCCCCATCAGCAATGCGCCAAGTTCGTCCGTGCCATCGACGATCTCATCCATAAAAATACGTTTTTTCTCCGGCAGCTCCCAATTCTTGCCGGCCAGTTCATGGATCGACGACACCGTGTTGTCGCACGGATGGTAGGCATAGTGGCACGTCGGGCGATACACCACGCTGTCTCCGCTCTTGCCACTCTCGCGCACGGTAAAATAATCCGCGATCGAAATTGCTTCGCCGTGCGTAATCAAAAAGCCGTGGTAATTGCCTTCACTCGGCGTCCATGAGCGTACGCGCACCGACGCGCCCGGCCGCGTGAGATAAATCGCCGCGTCGCAGCCGTATTCATGGCGCTGACCGTCATGCGGAAAATGGCGCTCATGCGTGCCCCAACCGAGTTCACAAGGTTGCGAACCTTCGCCGACGAAACCATCCACCGACCAGGTATTGACGAACTCAAACCGCTGTTTGCCGGGACTGGCCACTTGCGTGTCGCGCTCGGCGCAGTGAATCACCTTCACCCCGAGTTTCATCGCAAGCTGCGCCCATTGCGCTTTGTTCTTGGGAATATCCGTCTTGCGATGCAAATCGCGTGCAATATTCACCAGGCCTTGTTTCACCCAGTGCGAAATCAAGCCTGGATTGGCGCCGTGCGTGGGGATCACCGTCGGCCCGCTATTCGGATATTTTTTTCGCAGTGCCTGCACGTCTTCACGCAAACCGTAGTTGGAGCGGTGCGATGCGGAAACCGTAGGATCGGTATACCCGCCGAGCCAGGGCTCGATGCAGGTATCGAGATACATCGCGCCCTTCTCGTAGCAAAACTCAATCAGCGCAACGCTCGACACATCCACCGAGAGATTCAGCAGAAAATCGCCTTTATCCAGCAGCGGGTCCAGCAGCGCGCGGAAATTGTCCTGCGTCAGCGGACGCACCAGAAACTTTACGCCGAAGTGTTCGGCCTCCGGCTGGCCACGCTCGTCGCCGGTGAGTATGGTGATGCACTCCAGCGGCATGTCGATGTGGCGCAGCAGCAGCGGCAACGTGCCCTGCCCCACTGAGCCGAAGCCCACCATGACCAGTCTGCCTGGAAATTTAACGTGCTTTTTATCGGCCATTGCATAAACTTCCTTGTCTTTGCTTCGTTAACTCAAGCGGCGCGCAGTGTAGCATTTTCGAGCCGCGTCACGGCGGTTGCCTTCGACGCCAGCGCCACCGTCTGAGGCTTTCGCACAACATACGTAAGTATTTGTTTTTATTGAATTATTTACAATGATATGATTGACAGTCCCAACCACTGCTCACATTGCTCCAACAGCACACCATGCCCGCACCCTCACCCTCACCCATGTCCTGCCCACTATCCACAGCCGCCGCAAAAATCGTCGCTGAACGGGTTGCGCGCGCGCGCGCCGCGCAGTCCGTGGCTGCGCGCTATACGCAGGCACAACTCGATGAACTCGTCACCGCTGCCGGTTGGGCGATCATGGAACCCGCGCGCAATCAATCGCTGGCGGAAATCGCGGTACGTGACACAGGCCTTGGCAATGTGACGGACAAAATCAACAAAAATCATCGCAAGACGCTGGGCCTGATGCGCGACTTGAAAGGCGCGATCTCCACCGGCGTGCTGTGCGAAATACCGCAACAAGGCATCACTGAAATCGCGCGCCCGGTGGGCGTGGTGTGCGCAGTCGTGCCTTCCACCAACCCAGGTGCTACGCCCGCCAACAACATTATCAACGCGCTCAAATGCGGTAACGCGGTGATTCTGTCGCCGTCACCCAAGGGCGTTTCCACCAGCGCGAAGTTGCTGGAATACATCCACGCGGAGTTCCAGCGTATCGGTGCGCCGCCCGATCTGGTGCAAATGCTGCCGAGTCCGGTGACCAAGGACACGTCCAGCGAGCTGATGAAGCAATGCGATCTGGTGGTCGTCACCGGCTCGCAGGCCAATGTGCGTGCGGGCTATTCCAGCGGCACGCCCGCGCTGGGCGTGGGCGCGGGCAATGTCGCGGTGATCGTCGATGACAGCGCGGATTGCGCCGATGCCGCCGCCAAAATCATGCGCTCGAAAATATTCGACAACGCCACCAGTTGCTCATCGGAAAACAGCGTCATCATCCACACGGCGGTTTATGAGCGCATGCTCGCCGAGTTGGCCGCGCAAGGCGGTGTACTGTTGAGCGTTGCCGAAAAAGACTCGCTGCAAAACACCATGTTCCCGGATGGCCATCTCTCATCGAAAGTCACCGCACAGCCCGTTGCAAAAATCTGCGCCATGGCCGGCCTCACACGTGCGGAACTCCTCAACGCAAAATGCCTGATGGTCGAAGAAACCGGCACAGGCGAGGCTTACCCGTTCTCCGGCGAAAAACTCTGCCCGGTGCTCACCGTCTACAAGGCACGCGACTTCGATCACGCGTTCGACACCGTGCGCGCGATTTACGATTACATGGGTGACGGCCACTCCTGCGGCATTCACACCACCAGCGAGGCACACATCCGCAGGCTCGGTCTCGAAATGACCGTGTGCCGCGTGATCGTCAATCAGGCCCACGCTATCGCCAACGGCGGCAGCTTCGACAACGGCCTGCCGTTCTCACTGACGATGGGCTGCGGCACCTGGGGCGGCAACAGTTTTTCGGACAACCTGAATTACAAACACTTCATGAACGTGACGCGCATCGTGCGCCCCATCCCGGCGCGCGAGCCGAGTGTCGATGACATCTTCGGCAGCTATCGCGCGAAATACTATATTTTATCTAAGTAATTGTTTTTATTGAATTTTTAATATGCGCACGATACGGCATTATGTAGACCGGCGCGCGCGCGAAACGCCTGATGCGCCTTATGTCATCGCACCCGAAACAGGCGCGGTGATGACCTACGCGCAACTGCAACGCGACTCGATTCAACTCGCCGCGTTTTTATTACGTCGCCGATTGCACAAAGGCGACAAAGTCGCGCTGATGTTGCACAACAGCTATCAGACCGCGCGGCTGTTGATCGGTGTGATGTACGCAGGCTTGATGGTCGCGCCGCTCAATCTGCTGGCGCAGGCATCGCAACTGGCTTACGTGCTCGATCACTCCGACAGCAAACTCGTGTTCACCAGCGAAGAACTCGCGCCGCGCGTGCGCGAGGCGCTGGCGAGCGTGACGCGCGCTATCGAGATCGTCGTCATCGACCCTGATGCGGAAACTATTTTCGATGCGCAAGCCGAAGCCACGCTGCCGCGCGTGGACGAAGACGACGACGCCCTGCTGATGTACACCTCCGGCACCACCGGCAAACCCAAGGGCTGCGTGTTATCGAATCGCAGCGTGGTGGCCGGCGGCGAATTCACCAGCCGCGCGCATCAACTGAGCGCGCATGATCGCGTGTTATGCGCGATGCCGCTGTATCACATCAACGGCCAGATCGTCACCACGGTAGCGCCGCTGGTTCACGGCGGCAGCGTAGTGATGCCGCACCGCTTCAGCGCGTCAAATTACTGGGATCTGGTGGTCAAACATCAATGCACCTGGATCAATGTGGTGCCGACCATCATCGCGTATCTGCTCAACGGTGATGATCCTCGCCAAAATGGACACGACATCTCACGCGTGAAATTCTGCCGCTCGGCGTCCGCTCCGCTGCCGCCGGAACAGCATCGCGCCTTTGAAGCAAAATTCGGCATCGGCGTAATCGAAACCTTCGGTATGACCGAAACCAACGCGCCCTGCTTCACCAATCCCTATGACCCGGCGCAACGCAAGATCGGCAGCCCCGGCCAAGCCTACGGCAACGAAGCCAAGGTGATCGATCCGCAAACCAACAAAGACTTGCCGCCGAACGCACCGGGCGAACTGATGATACGCGGCGACAACGTGATGAAGGGCTACTACAAAGACCCGGACAACACAGCCAAAACACTCGAAGCCGACGGCTGGATGCACACGGGCGACATCGGCTATCTCGATGAAGACGGCTTTGTGTTCGTGACGAGCCGCATCAAGGAACTCATCATCAAGGGCGGTGAAAACATCGCGCCGCGCGAGATCGACGAAGCTTTACTCAAGCACCCTGCGGTATTGGAAGCCGCCGCCGTCGGCATACCCGACGCCAATTACGGCCAGGAAATCATGGCCTGCGTGGTGTTGAAGCCCGGCGCTACTTGCACGCCCGACGAACTCAACGCCTTTTCGTTAAACGAACTCGGCAAATACAAAACGCCGAAAATAATCAAGTTTGTGAACGACTTGCCCAAAGGCCCATCGGGCAAGGTGCAGCGACTCAAGCTGCTGGACACGTAAGGCGATAGCCGGTTTTTCGGCTGCAACGCGTATTCCCGCACCGGACGTCCCCTCGCGCGGTCTATTTCCATTCGCAGTCAAGCACCCGCTGATTACGATTGGCTTCGGTCTGGCGCTGACACCCGCGCTCGGCATTATTGCCGTGGGCCAGTATCACCAGCGCGGAAAGCGCCGCGTCAATGTGCCGCTGCGCTTCCTCCGCAGAAAATTTCGCGCGCGCAGACGGTCAGCAAGTCGTAATCCGCCTTGCACTGGCCACCGAGAAACTCCAGCGCTTCGTCGCATTCGTCCTGCTGAACCGGGCGTTGCGCGGGCGTCGCCGTTGCAAACAGCACTACATCAGGAATGCCAGTACCTTTGCAGTTCTGCTCATGAGATTCCACCTGAAAATGTCATCGCCGATCCGGTGAAATCCTAGCATAATGCGCGCAATGCCCATGACACACTATTCCGGAAACCTCTCACCATGACCCGCGAATCCGCCATCTCCCGCGCCACGCGTCACTTTGACGAAGGCCAGTTCATCGCAGACCTCGCGCGCCGCGTGGCGATCCGCACCGAGAGTCAAATTCCTGAAAGCCGTCCGTACATGGACGTGTATCTCAAAGACGAGATCACGCCGGCGTTTGATCGCATGGGTTTCAAAACCGAGATATTGCCGAACCCGGTCGAAGGCGTCGGACCGATTTTGCTTGCCGAGCGCATCGAAGATGCCAACCTGCCGACAGTGTTGATGTACGGTCACGGCGATGTGATACGCGGCCTTGAAGACCAATGGCGCGCGGGCATCGAACCGTGGACGCTGAAACAGGAGGGAGACAAGTATTACGGGCGCGGCACCGCCGACAACAAAGGCCAGCACTCGGTGAACATGGCGGCGCTGCAAACCGTCATAGCGGAACGCGGCAAACTCGGGTTCAATGTGAAGTTCATGCTGGAAACCGGCGAGGAACTGAGTTCGCCAGGGTTGCAGGCGTTTTGCGAGCAGCACCAAACGCGTTTACAAGCCGACGTGCTGATTGCCTCCGACGGCCCGCGTCTCTCGGCCAAGCGCCCGACGCTGTATCTGGGTTCACGCGGCTCGATCAATCTCACCTTTACCGTCGAGCTGCGCGACGGCGCGCACCACTCCGGCAACTGGGGCGGGCTGTTGGCGAATCCCGGCATCGTGCTCATGCACGCGCTGGCAAGCATCGTCACGCGCGACGGCAAAGTACTGGTGCGTGAGCTGCTGCCGCAAAGCATTCCCGACAGCATCCGCAAAGCGCTCGTTGATTGCCAACCCACACCCGAGCCCGACGAGCCGCAGATCGATGCGGGCTGGGGCGAGCCGGGTTTGTCAGCCGCAGAAAAAGTCTACGCCTGGAACACGTTCGAGATACTCGCTTTCCGCACCGGCAACCCCGACAACCCCGTGAATGCCATTCCCGGCAAAGCCGTGGCCACGTGCCAGATCCGTTTCGTTGCCGGCTGCGATGCGAATACCTTCATTCCGATTCTACGCGCGCATCTCGACGCCAACGGCTATCAATGCGTAAAAATCAGCATGGCGCGCAAGAGCTTCATGGAGGCGACGCGCCTCGACCCGCAGAACCCGTGGGTGAAATGGGCCGCAGAATCAATACGCCGCACCACCGGCGCCGCGCCCGCGATATTGCCCAACATCGGCGGCTCGCTGCCCAATGACTGCTTCGCCAAAACGCTGAATCTCCCCACATTATGGGTGCCGCACTCCTACGCCGGCTGCTCGCAACATGCGCCGAATGAGCACGCGCTGGGCTCCATCATGCGCGAAGGGTTACAGATGATGACGGGCTTGTTTTGGGATTTGGCTGAGACCGGCGTGCCTGTGCGCAGCCCGTCCACCATTGCCTAAAATTGCCCATAAAACAATATTTTATGCGGAACCACACCTGCATGAGTTGAGCCGGGAACTTGCCCGGCTGGCCATTTGTCTAATTTGTCTATTGACCCGTGCCCGGTAGTGCGCGCATATTTTTATGCGCACTCTAGCCGTACACTGCAAACACCGCACTCGCTCGTGTTCACGCATGGTCGCGTTGCGTTCTTTGCAAACCAGGTGTGTGCCTGCCCAGCCTCCGCGCGGCATCATCGTTAAAGCAAAACTGATTGCATCTCACCCGTAATGTCCAGCGGGCTTGCGGAGCCATGCAATCTTTTAACGGGAAAAACATATGACTATCATCGCAATGACTCGCGAAATGGGGTCTCTTGGCAAGTTCGTTGCCGAAGGTTTGGCGGCAGATCTTCACTTAAACCTGCTGTACCATGAAGTGATCGACAGCGTTTCCGAGAAAATGCATTTGCCGGGCAGCGTGGTAACGCGCTTTCTTCAGGGCAGAGCCATGCCGATCAAAAGATTCCGCACGGATATGGATGCGCTATCTCTCTACACCGCCGAAGAAGTGCTCAATATCGCCGCCCACGGCAATCTGATGATCCGCGGCTGGGGCGCCACCTGTTTGTTGCGTCCTGTTTCGCATGTTGTGTGTGTTCGCGTTTGCGCGCCGATGGAAGCGCGCATTTGGCACATCATGGAACGGCTCGGCATTGACGACCCCGATCTCGCGCAGGCGGAAATTAAGCGCAACGACGCCGCCCATAGCGCCGCAATGCAACGCCGCTTCGGCATCAACTGGGAAGATCCCGCGCATTACGATCTGGTGCTGAATACCGAACGCCTATCGGTCACTGCCTGCATTGAACAAATCAAGGCGCTGGCGAAGCAACCCGATTTTCAGGAAACCACCGAATCACACGCCAAACTGCTGAATCTGGCGCTGTCCGCACATATTCAGGCCGAACTGAGAAGCGACCCCGTGACGCACGATGTAAAAATTACGATAGACACTTTCAACGATGAGCGTCCAGGCAATTTGATCTTGCGTGGCATCGTCCTCAACGATGATGAAAAGCGCATGGTGGAAGATTTGTCGTCGCGATGCCCCGGCGTGAGTGCGATCGAAAATCAACTCAAGGTCATGACAGGTTCCCGTATTCGCCGCACGCTCAACGGCTAGCACAGCGCCAGCGGCAGACACCGGCAGCAGCATTCACGGTCGCCGCCGCTGACAGCGATGAATTAAAAACTCAATAAAAACCGATAGTCACATCGAATCCACTACTGAGAGCCCTATTACTTTTGGGCCATTGACACGCGCGTAAATCGCGGCGCAAACTGTTTCGTGCTACACGGTGTTCGCCTCCCGGAACTCTCGGACGCGCGAACGCGGCTGGACCACTTACACAGGAGGTCGCCATGCACGTTCGTCAATCTCTCATTGCTGTCGCAACCGTTTCCGCCCTGATGGCGTTGTCGTCGGGCGGGGTTCAAGCGCATGACAAAGCCGATCAACTCGGCAAGGTCACGTTTCCAACGTCCTGTAATGCCAAGGCACAGCCGTTGTTTGAAACCGGCGTCGCCATGCTGCACTCGTACTGGTTCGGCGAAGCGCGCAAAACATTTGATGCCGTGTTAAAAGAAGACCCCAATTGCGCGATGGCGTACTGGGGCATTGCGCTCGATTATCTGGGCAACTCGCTGGCCGGCGCACCGCCCGCCAAGAGCGCGCACGCCGCCTGGGAGGCGCTGGAAAAGGCCGTGGCCATCAACGCAAAGACGCAGCGCGAGCGCGACTACATTGATTCACTGCGCGCCTATTACCGCGATCATGACAAGATTGCCGTCAACACACGCATGCTCGCCTACACCAGGGCAACCGAGCAACTGACGCAGCGTTATCCCGATGACTTCGAAGCGTGGGTATTTCACGCGCTGAATCTGCAGGCCTCCGCGCCCAAATCCGATCTGACCTATTCCAATCAGTTGAAGTCCGCCGGCATCCTCGAAAAACTGCTGACGAAGAATCCCGAGCATCCCGGCGTCACGCATTTCCTGATTCACGCCTACGACTACCCGCCGCTGGCGGAAAAAGGCATCGCCGCCGCGCGCCGCTACGCCAAGCTCGCACCGGCGGCGCCGCATGCGCGCCACATGCCCTCGCACATTTATTCGATGGTGGGTCTGTGGGAGGACTCCATTGCGTCGAATCTGCATTCGCTGGAACTGCGCAAGGACTATTACCACGCGGTCGATTTCGTGGTGTATGCACACTTGCAACTGGGGCAGGACGCCAAGGCGAAAACCATGTTCGAACAAGCACGCGAGGTCGCAAAATCCGGTTCAACGGGACCGGGAGCGTTGCTGGGGTTTCGTACCGCAATGACCGCCATGCCCGCGCGTCTGGTGATTGAGCGCGGTGACTGGAAGGGGGCTGCCACGCTGCCCATCACGTCATCACAGTCGCCCGCCGCTGATTCGCTGACGCGCTTTACGCGCGGGCTGGGCATGGCGCGCACGGGCGACATCGCCGGGGCGAAGGCCGAAATCGAAGCCATGCAGGTGCTGCGCGCGGAGCTTGAAAAAACCGACAACTCGTATTGGGCCGACCGCACCGAGGAACAGATGCTCGCGGTGTCGGCATGGATTGCGCTCGGTGAAGGTAACAA
>JAYVQD010000601.1:0-12855 GCA_043777275.1 Nitrosomonadales bacterium | reverse complement strand
CAGCCGTAAAACGACGCATCGGAGTAAAGCTTCGGGTGGCGCTGGCGCTACGCAGCCAGCTTAAGCGGCTGCACCTTGGGGCGGCGTTTTTTTGCGGCTTGCCAGAGATCGAACGCAACCTGCATCTGCAGCCACGACTCCGCGGAGCCGCCCAGTGCCGCGGCGAGCCGCAATGCCATATCCGCGCTGATGGCAGCCTTGCTGTTGACGACACGCGATAACGTGACGCGCGAGACACCGAGGTTTTTTGCGAACGTTGTCACCGAAATGCCGCTATCGGCAAGTACGGTGTCCTTGAGTATTTCGCCGGGATGCGGCGGGTTGTGCATGCGAGTTGTCATGGTTGTGCTTAGTGATAGTCCTGATAGTCGACCAAAATAGCATCGCCGCCTTCAAAGGCGAAGGTAAGCCGCCAGTTGCCGTTGACCCATACTGACCAGTGTCCCTTGAGGCCGCCCGTCAGAATGTGCAAGCGCCAATCCGGTAAATCCATGTCCGCAGCGCTTTTCGCGGCATCCAGCCGGCCCAGTTGCAGCCGCAGTTTGTTGGCGTGTTGCGGTTGTATGCCGCTTTTTGACCCCGCACGGAAAAACCTCTGAAGACCCTTGTGACGGAACGTTCGAATCATGATCAAGTGTATCGCTATGCGATACACGTGTCAAACCGAGATTGGTAGGCTACTTCAGGCTAAACTTCTTCTCCCGAATAAACGCCCCAAAATCCGCCCGCTCCGGCACCGAGTAATGCCGCGCCTTGTCTTCCGACCAGCCGTAGAATGGCACGTCGGGGTAGCGTTTCGGGTGGCGTTGTTTGCGCAGCGGGAATAGCTGGTGGCGGCGCTGATCGTAGGCGTCGATGTTTTCCTTGAGCTTCGATTCGTCAAAGCGGTCGGTGTGCACGGTGACGTCGAGTTGCAGCCTCGCGGTGATGTGGCCAGCTTCCAGCGGGTAGCCCACGCACAGACCCGCGACCGGGAATACGGCGTCGGGCAATCCCAGAATGTCGCTGGTCTCGCGCGGATGGTTGCGTACGGCGCTGATCGGCACCGTGCCGAGGCCCGCGGCTTCGGCGGCGCGGATAAAATTTGCCAGCACGATACCGGCGTCCACTGCCGCGTTCATGAAATGATCGAGGTGTTCGTTGACGAACGGTTTGCCGCGCCATTCGCCGATTTGCCGGATGCGCCGGTTGTTGCCGCAGAACACCAGGAACACCGGCGCGTGGTTGATCCACGGCATGTCGGGTATGTGATCGGCGATCGCTTTGATTTTTGAGCGGTCGGCGACGTGAATGATGTCGGCTTGCTGCAAATCGGATTTCGACGGGGCCGACAGCGCGCAGGCGCACAGCAGCTTCAACAGCGCCGGTTCGATAAGTTGTGTGTTCCATTGGCGGTGCGAGCTGTGTTCGAGCATGCGTGCGAGTTCGTCGGTGCCCGCTACGCCAGGCGGAAGGGGAATCGCCTCGCCGAAGCGCGTGAGTGTGGCTTTTGCGATACGGTTGGCGTCGGCGGCGCTATCGTGGCTCATGGTGGTTTCCTTAAGCGATTGTGTTGTAAAATAATGAATAAAAACAAATAGTTAAAATGAATGAGGGGTAAAGGCGATAGGGCTGTCAGATGCGGCGCTGCGGTGGGGTTTTCCTTGCGTCTGGGGCAAAAAGTGTCGTAAAATCACCGCCTTTCCGATTTCCCCGCCTTAAATTTTTTGCGGCGGCGCGTTTTTCGGTGTGTTCCTAAGTCCTAAGGATGGATTCCCATGGTAGTGATTCGTTTAGCGCGGGGCGGCGCCAAGAAGCGTCCTTTTTTCAATATCGTCGTAGCGGATGCGCGTCGCGCCCGTGACGGTCGGTTTATCGAGCGTGTTGGATTTTACGACCCCAAGGCGCCTGCCGGTCACGAAACCTTCCGGCTGGATCGCACGCGTCTGGCGCATTGGCAGTCGGTGGGTGCGCAGCCTTCCAACACCGTGCAACGTCTGGTCAAACAGTTTGCCAAAGCAGCCGGTGCAGCCGCTGCAACGCCCGCAACTGTCTGAGACTGCGGTCACGCCGCCAGAAAGTAGCAGCAATCTGGTGGGAATGGGGCGCATCAGCGCGCCATTCGGGATCAAAGGCTGGATCAGAGTTCAGACGTATACCCGAGCCATCAGCGGCCTGACGAGTTACCCGGCGTGGTGGGTGTCGAGTGCTGACGGATGGCGCGAAGTGAAGGTGGAGCAATCGCAGGCGCAGGGTGTCGATGTGGTGGCGAAGCTGGCAGGCTGTAATGACCGTGACGTGGCGGCCGCTTTAAAGGGCCAGCAGGTAGCGATTCTGCGGGAAGCCTTCCCGCCAGCGGCAAAAGGCGAGTTTTACTGGGCCGATTTGATTGGTCTCAGGGTAAAGAATACTGAAGGACTGGATTTTGGCACCGTCACCTCGATGATGGAAACCGGCGCCAATGATGTGATGGTGGTGCAACAGACAGTGCAAGAAAGTGCGGCGGCGGTTCACCAGCAGGGCAGCAAAGAAGCGGAAAGGTTGATTCCGTTCATTGCCGATGTGGTCAGGCGTGTGGATATTGCAGCGAGTTTGATCGAAGTGGAATGGGGCGCTGACTACTAGGGTGCGGACTTACTGGCCCTGATCGGACGTAACTGAGTATGCTGCAATTTGATGTGGTAACGCTGTTCCCGAAGATGTTCGACGCGGTAACCGAGTCGGGCATTACCGGAAGAGCGAATGAACGGCGCGTGTATCAGTTTTTGCCTTGGAACCCGCGTGATTTCGCGGCCAACACGCACCGCACCGTGGACGACCGGCCTTATGGCGGCGGCCCCGGCATGGTGATGATGGCCGAGCCGCTGGAAAAAGCGGTGTATGCGGCGCGGCAACGGCAGATCAGCGCCGGGGTGCGCAAGCCGCGCGTGGTTTACCTGTCGCCGCAGGGACGGTTGTTGACGCACTCGCTGGTGATGTCGCTGGCGGCGGAGCAGGGTATTGTGTTGCTGGCAGGGCGTTACGAAGGGGTGGATGAGCGGGTGATCGCACGGCTGGTAGCTGACGGCGGGGACGAAATCTCGATTGGAGATTACGTGCTGTCGGGCGGCGAGTTGGCGGCGATGGTGTTAATGGATAGTGTGATTCGGCAGTTGCCCGGCGTGCTGGGTGATGCGGAGTCAGCGCAGCAGGATTCGTTTGTGAGCGGGTTGCTGGATTGCCCGCACTACACGAGACCTGAAGTGTACCAAGGTGTAGCGGTGCCGCCGGTGTTGATGTCGGGGAATCATGCCGACATCAACCGATGGCGCTTGAAGCAGGCGCTGGGCAGAACGCAGCAACGCAGGCCGGATTTACTGGCGGTGCGTGGAGTGAGCGCAGATGAGCGCAAGCTCCTCGAAGAATACAGGATTGAAAACTCGGTTGAAGCACAAGGAGCAGCAAAATGAACTTGATCGATGAACTTGAAAACGAAGAAATCGCGCGCCTGGGCAAAAATGTCCCCGACTTTTCAGCGGGCGACACCGTGGTGGTCAGCGTCAAAGTGGTCGAAGGCGAGCGCAAACGCGTTCAGGCCTACGAAGGCGTGGTGATCTCCAAGCGCAATCGCGGCTTGAACTCCAACTTCATCGTGCGCAAAATCTCCTCGGGTGAGGGCGTCGAGCGTACGTTCCAGACCTACTCCCCGCTGATCGCTGGCATCGAGGTCAAGCGCCGCGGCGACGTGGGCCGCTCCAAGCTCTATTACCTGCGTAACCTTACGGGTAAAGCCGCGCGTATCAAGGAAAAGCTGGCCGTTCGCGGCTCCGCTGCTGCAGTGCCGGAAATGTTGCCGGAAGCGCCGGCAGTTGCGGCAGGTGAGGCCGCAGTTGAGGCCGCCAAGTAACAGCGTGATTCTCGTGCATAGTGAAAAAGGCGACTTCGGTCGCCTTTTTTTTGGATAAAATCCACCTTCCGCCGGATTTCCGATTTTTCGACTGATTTTTCCCGCATTGTTATCACGATGGTCCCGATAGTCCCAACAGTTCAGGAGCGAACATGATTCATTTTCTGATGCACGACAAAAAAGATACCGTAGGGGTAGCTGTAGTTGAAGGCATCAAGGCCGGGCAGGAACTCGTCGGCTGGCTGATGGAGGACGACTCCACCGTCACTGTAAAGGCTATTAACGACATTCCCATCGGACACAAGGTAGCCACTGCCGCCGTCAAGAACGGCGACACGATCTGGAAATACGGTTTCGACATCGGCAAGGCGGTTGCTGACATCAAGGTCGGCGAGCACGCGCACGTTCACAACATCAAGACCAAGCGCTGGTAGGTTTTCGGGTTTCCCCATTTTTTTCGTTTACCCGTTGACCCGTTCACTCATTCAAGAGGTTTCAAAATGATTAACAGCAAAACCACCTTCATGGGCTATCGCCGCGAGAACGGCCGTGTCGGCGTACGCAACCACGTCATCATTCTGCCGCTCGACGATCTGTCGAACGCCGCCTGCGAAGCGGTCGCGCACAACATCAAAGGCACCACCGTGGTGGGCCATCCGTACGGACGCCTGCAATTCGGCGCTGACCTTGACCTGCACTTCGCCACGCTGATCGGCGCGGGCTGCAACCCCAACGTTGCCGCCGTGGTGGTGATCGGTATCGAAGAAGAGTGGACCAATCGCATTGTTCAGGCCATCGCCAAAACCGGCAAACCGGTGACCGGCTTCGGTATTGAATTGCACGGTGACCACGACACCATCATGCGCGCGTCCAAAGTGGCGAAAGAATACACGCAATGGGCATCTGAAATTCACCGCGTGGAATGCCCGATCAGCGATTTGTGGGTGTCCACCAAGTGCGGCGAATCCGACACCACCTCCGGCTGCGGCGCGAACCCGACCGTGGGCAACGCTTTCGATAAACTCGATCCGCTGGGCGTCACCATGTGCTTCGGCGAAACGACGGAGATCACCGGCGGCGAAAACATTGTGGCCGATCGCTGCGCCACGCCCGAAGTGCGCGCGGCGTTCATGAAAATGTTTGATCGTTATCAGGCGGTGATCGAGCGTCACAAGACCAGCGATCTTTCTGACTCGCAGCCGACCAAAGGCAACATCGCCGGCGGGCTTACCACCATCGAAGAAAAAGCCCTGGGCAACATCCAGAAAATCGGCAAGAAGTGCAAAGTCGTTGGCGTGCTCGACAAAGCCGAGATGCCCACCAAGCCCGGCCTGTGGTTTATGGATTCGTCTTCCGCCGCTGCCGAGATGGTGACGCTGTGCGCGGCCTCGGGTTACGTGGTGCATTTGTTCCCCACCGGACAGGGCAATGTGATCGGCAACCCGATCATTCCCGTCATCAAACTGTGTGCCAATCCGCGCACCGTGCGCACCATGTCGGAACACGTCGATCACGATTGCTCCGGTTTGCTGCAGCGGGAGAAAAATCTCGATCAAACCGGCGATGAGTTGATCGAGGTGATGCTGCGTACGTGCAATGGCCGGCTCACCGCCGCCGAGGCGCTGGGCCATAACGAATTTGTGATGACGCGTTTGTACGAGTCGGCCTAAGAAGCTCCCTCGCCCCGTTTGCGGGGAGAGGGGACTGATTTTCCGGCGTGCGCGCTTAGCTGCAAAGTCCCACTTACTTCCCACTCGAAAGTATGCCCAAACTAAGAGGCGCAGACATTCTGGCGCGCGCATTGGCGGTAGCCGGTGCGCGGCAACTGTTTTCGTTGTCCGGCAATCAAATCATGCCGCTGTACGACGCGGCGATTGATGCAGGCCTCAACATCACCCATGTGCGCCACGAAGGCGCGGCGGTGCATATGGCCGACGCATGGGGGCGGTTGACCAGCGAGCCGGGCATCGCGTTACTCACCGGCGGCCCCGGTCACGCCAACGGTATCGGCGCGCTCTATACCGCACTCGCATCGGAATCGCCGCTGGTGATGCTGTCGGGCCACGCGCCGCTGAATCAACTGGGGCGCGGCGCGTTTCAGGAAATGGCGCAGGCCGATATGGCCGCGCCGGTGACCAAAGCATCCTTCACGGCACGCAGCGCGGCATCGTTGGGCGACGACATCGCGCGCGCCATGCGTATTGCGCGTAGCGGGCGGCCGGGGCCGGTGCATTTGAGTTTGCCGTTTGATGTACTTGAAAACACCGTGCTACACGCAGACGCCTGTGTGCCGAACGCTGACGATTTCCATATGCCTGCGCAGACGCTCGCGCCGCCTGTGACGCAAGCGGTGCTGGATGCACTGGCGCGCGCGAAGCGCCCGCTCATTATTTGCGGGCCGCAGTTCGCGAGCATGCGCGGTCAGGCATTGCGCGATCAACTGCGCGAGGCTACCGGCGTTGCCGTGGTATGCATGGAGAGTCCGCGCGGCATTGCTGATCCGGGTCTCGGCGCATTCGGTGATGTGTTGCCCGAAGCCGATTTGATTGTGCTGATCGGCAAGCAACCCGATTACACCCTGCGATTCGCGCAGCCGCCTGCGGTGAACGCACAATGCCAATTCATCGTAATCGATCCCGACATTGCCGTATTGCGGCGCTCGATGGCAGTGCTCGCGCGCCAACGTGTGCTGTTGAACGGCGTGGCGGATGCGCCTGCCGCGATGCGGAGTCTCATCACAGCCAGTAGTAAAAACGCAATAAAAACAAATGGTTACGCAGAGTCCGTGGCGGATGCCGTGGCTTATCGTCCGGCGGCCTGGAATACGCAGAAAGCGAATGCGCCGGGCACTGTGCATGCGCTGGAGATCGGTCGCGCCGTGCAAAAAATTCTCGACGAGGCCGACGATCCGATACTGGTGGTCGATGGCGGCGAATTCGGTCAATGGGCGCAGGCCTGCATGAGCGCGACTACGCGCATGATCAACGGCCCGGCGGGTTCTATCGGCAGCGCGATTCCGTTTGCGCTGGCCGCACGCGTGGCGCGCCCGAATGCCACGGTGGTTGCTGTGCTGGGTGATGGCACCTTCGGTTTTCACATGGCCGAGTTTGATACGGCGCTGCGGCATCAATTGCCCTTCCTCGCCGTGGTGGGCAATGATTCGTGCTGGAACGCGGAGTATCAGATTCAATTGCGCACCTATGGCAAGGATCGTACCGTAGGCTGCGAGTTGCTGCCCGGCGTTGCCTATGAAAAAGCGGTCGTGGCCCTGGGTGGTCATGGCGAACGCGTTACCAGCGCTGCTGATCTGCCGTTCGCGCTGGAGCGCGCGGTGAAATCCCAATTGCCGGCGTGTGTGAACGTGATGATTGAACGCACGCCTGCGCCCACGGTATCGCGGACGGCTGCTACTGCAGGCGGCGGAGCGCACTAAGCAAAATGACGAATCTGAAAGTCAAAATCTGGCGCGGCGCCGAAACCGGTGCGTTTCAGGATTACGAAGTCCCGCGTCTCGAAAGCCAGACCGTGCTCGACGTGGTGACGTATGTTCAGCGCCGGCTCGATCCGTCGCTGGCCTATCGTTTTGCCTGCCGCGTGGGCGTGTGCGGCTCGTGCGCGATGTCGGTCAACGGCGTGTCGCGCTGGACGTGCCGCACCCATGTGTCGAAGGTGGCGGCGGATGATCGTCTGGAAATCGCGCCGCTGCGCAATCTGCCGGTGATTAAGGATGTCGTTACCGACATGAGCGAATTTTTCGACAAATGGGCCAAAGCGCGCGGCCAGTTCACCGGCAGCAAAACGCGCAAGGATGATTTCGCGCAGGTGAAACCGGAATCGAAACAACGCAAAGCAGTCGATGCCGCGATTGAATGCATCGGCTGTGGCGTGTGCTATAGCTCGTGCGAAGTGGTGACCTGGAAGCCGGATTACCTCGGCCCCGCCGCGTTAAGCCGCGCCTGGACACTGGTGAATGACGTGCGCGACGTGGCGCAAAAAGAGCGGCTGGCCGCAGTGGCGGGCGATGCCGGTTGCCACGCGTGCCACACGCATCTGAATTGCACCGAGCGTTGCCCGAAAAACATTTCGCCGACCGCCGGTATCGCGGGACTGAAGCGCGCGATTCTGAGCGCGACGCTCAAGGGCGAACTCTGATCGTGAACACGCGTAGCCAAGTCCTGCTGTGGGGCGCGCAACGCATCAGTGCAATGGTGCTGGCGCTGTGTGTGATCTTGCATCTGATTACGATCATTTACGCTGTGCGTAATGGTTTGTCTGCTGCGGAAATTCTTGGGCGTACGCGCGGCAGTTTCGCGTGGGGCACGTTCTACGCTTTGTTCGTAGCGGCGGTGGCGATACACGCGCCCATCGGCGTGCGCAACATCTGCGCTGAGTTCGGTTGGCGTGGACGTGGTGTGGATGTATTGATGTTCGTGCTGGCGTTGACGCTGGCGATGTGGGGTTTTCGAGCTGTCTGGGCGGTGGTGTCGTAGCACGATGAAAAACGATTTCCGCTCCCGCACTCACGCCGCTTATTGGGCGTTTCTGGTTCACCGGATTTCCGGCGTGGCGCTGACGCTGTTTTTGCCGCTGCATTTCTGGACGTTGGGCAACGCGTTGCAAGGCGAAGCAAAACTGGAAAGTTTTTTGCGCTGGAGCGATCAGCCGCTGGTGAAATTCGCCGAAATCGGGCTGGTGTTGCTGCTCGCGGCACACATGGCGGGCGGCGTGCGGTTGCTGATGCTCGAATTCCTGGCGTGGCGCGATTGGCAAAAAACGCTGCTGGCGGGTGCCGCGGGTGTCAGTGTATTGGTGGCTTTGCTGTTCTTGCTTAATCTTGGGTGACCCATGGCCAGACAAAAACCAAACATCCTGTTGATCCTGGTAGACGATTTGCGCTATGACGAATTCGGCGCGGGCGGCCACCCATACATGAAGACGCCGCATATCGACCGCATCGCCAACGAGGGCATGATGTTTGATCGCGCGTTTCACACCACGCCGATTTGCTCGCCCAATCGCGCCTCGATACTCACCGGGCAGTACGCCAGCCGCCACGGCATTATCGACAACGTGGCGCGCGACGCAGCGAGCCATCGCATTCCGAACTACCACCTTGAGTTGCAGCGGCTGGGCTACGAAACCGCGCACATCGGCAAGTGGCATATGGGCAACGACGGCAAGCCGCGCCCCGGTTACGACCGCTGGGTCGCCTACGATGGCCATGGGCGGCTGAACGATCCGCTGTTGAACGAAGACGGCAAATACGTTCAGCGCAGCGGCTACGTCACCGACATCATGAACGGCATGGCGGTGGATTTCGTCAAACAGAAGCACGACAAACCGTGGTCGCTGTGGTTCGCGCACAAGGCCGTGCATCCCGATGCGGAGCAGGCCGCCGACGGCACCATCCGCATGGACGGCTACAAAGTGCCGGCACGGCACGAAGAACTCTATCGCGGCTGCGTGTTCCCGAAAAAACCCAACATGCAAAGTCCCGAAGAATTTCTCAAGCACAAGCCGGTGTGGACCGAGGCCGTCGAACTGCGCAAGTCGCCGGAGTCGCTGGCGATCACCGATCCGCTGCATTCGTTTACGCAGGAAGAAATCCGTCTGCGCGCGTGCATGATGGCATCGGTGGACGAGGGCGTGGGCATGCTGTTCGAGGCGCTGGAGCAAACCGGGCAGCTCGACAACACGGTGATTCTGTTTCTCGGCGACAACGGGTTTTTCTTCGGCGAGCACGGCATCGGCCCCGACCGCCGCTTCGGCTACGAAGAAGGCATCCGTTCGCCGCTGACCATCCGTTACCCGAAGAAAATCAAGGCCGGCGCGCGCCGCAAGCAGTTGGTGATCTTGCAGGACCTGGCGCCGACGCTGATCGACATCGCCGGCGGCAAGCCCGGCGCGCACATCCAGGGGCGCTCGCTCACGCCGTTGTTCAGTACCAACAAGCGCGGTAAAAAAACGCCATGGCGCAAATCGGTGCTGATCGAATATTGGGCGGAGAACGCCTATCCGTGGCTGGTGGGCATGACGTACAAGGCGGTGCGCACTGATCGCCACAAATACATCAGGTGGGTGAACCGCGCACGCAACGGTGAACTGGATGAACTGTATGATCTGGATAAGGATCCCTACGAAATTAATAACGTGGCAAAGCGGCCTGCGTATCGCGCTACGCGTGACAAACTTCAGCGCGAGCTGCGCAAGCTTGCGGCGGATGCGCTGGGGTTGTAAGGTAGTTTCTTATTGCAGGATTGGAGGGAAAATGTTGTTTAAAAACAAATACTTAATTTTAATGTTTGTCCCGCTGGCGTTGATCGCACTGGCGGCCGGCGTACACGCGCAGTCCTATCCCAATCGCCCGGTGCGCCTGGTTGTGCCGTTCCCGCCGGGCGGCGCGACCGACATCGTCGCGCGCGTTATCGCGCAAAAGTTGAACGAGGCGTGGGGGCAGACCATGGTGGTGGATAACCGCGGCGGCGCGGGCGGCAACATCGGCGGCGAGATTGCGGCCAAGTCCGCGCCCGACGGCTACACGCTGTTCATGACCAGCGGCTCCATCGTCACCGCGAATCAGCATATCTATCGCAAGATGCCGTTCAGCCCGGAGAATGATTTGGTGGCCGTCACCGGCACCGCGAGCGGTCCGCAATTGATAGCGGTGAATCCCGGCTTTCCCGCAAAAACGCTGAAGGACTTTATCGCCGCCGCCAAAGCCAAACCGAAAGGGCTCACGTTCGGTTCGGCGGGGCACTCCACGCAAACGCATCTGGCCGGCGAAAACTTCATGTACGCGGCGGGCATCGACGCCGTGCATATTCCGTACAAGGGCGAAGGTCCGGGGCTGACGGAGCTGATGGCCGGGCAACTGAATTACATGACGCCCAACATGGCGGCAGCGATCGGCTTTGTGACGCAGGGCAAGCTGCGCGCGCTCGCCGTCACCAGCAAAGAGCGCACGAAACAACTGCCCGACGTGCCTGCTGTGGCGGAAACTATTCCCGGCTTTGAAAACATCGGCTGGTTCGGCGTGATGGCGCCCACCGGCACGCCGCCCGCGGTGGTACGCAAGATTCATGAGGACATCACCAAGGTGCTGCAATCGCCGGAATTCGCGCAGCGGCTCGCGCAACTGGGCATGGTGCCGTACATGAAAGACCCGGTGACGCTCGCCCAATCCATCAAGGAAGAATCCGCGCACTGGGCGAAAATCGTCAAGGCGCGCAATCTGGTAGTGAACTGACATGCAAGTTGATTTGAAAGCGATTGAAGAAGCCGCCAAGGAAATCTACATCCGCGCACTGAAGTTGTTGCCGCCGGATATCAAAGAAGGCTTCAAGCGCCTCGATGCCAGCGAGACCAACGCCACCGGCAAGGCGATACTGGGCACCATGATCCGCAATATCAAAGTGGCCGAGGCCAACACCAATCTGCTGTGTCAGGACACGGGGATTCCCATTTATAACGTGGTGATCGGTGCAGGCGTTCAGATCGACGGCTTTCAATTGAAGCAGGCGATTACCAAAGGCTGCGAACGCGCCACCAAAGAACATCCGCTGCGTTCCAGCGTGGTGCATCCGACCACGCGTCACAACGAACACACGTCGTGCGGGCGCGGCGTGCCGGTGATCAACATTGATTTCTCCGACAAGCGCGATGAACTGTCGATCGAAATGATTCCCAAAGGCTCAGGCTCGGAATTCAATTCGTGGTTGAAAATGGCGCTGCCCGCCGATGGCATCGATGCGATCAAAACGTTTGTGATCGATTGTGTGCTTGAAGCCGGCGGCAAGACGTGTCCGCCGACCATCGTGGGTGTGGGCGTCGGCGGCACGGCGGATTTGTGCGTGCATTTGTCGAAGGTGGCGGCCACGCGCCCGTTGGGATCCGCCTGCACGGATCCAGAAGGCGCAAAGCTGGAACAAGAATTGAGCGCCGTGGTGAACAAGCTCGGCGTCGGCCCGCAAGGCTTGGGCGGCGATTCGACCTCGTTCGCGGTGCATATCGAGACGGCGGCCACGCACATTACGCTGAACCCGGTGGCGGTGAACATGCAGTGCCACTCGGCGCGGCGCTCGCGGGCGACGTTTACCCCGCAAGGCTTGAGCTACGGATTCTGATCATGGCGCACTACGAATTTGACATGCCGGTGACGGAACAGCAGATACGCCAGGTGCGCGTGAATGACACCGTGACGCTGAACCAAACGCTGTACGGCATCCGCGACGCGACGCAGATACATATGTTCGACAAAGGCCGCAAAACGCGCTTCGACATGCGCGGCCACGCGGTGGTGCATACCGCCCCCAACGTCAAATGGGTGGGCGAGACCGAGGCGCATCCGTCGGGTTACGAACCGATCTGCATCGGCACCACCACCAGCGCGCGCATGGAGCGCTTCACGCGCCCGCTGATGGAGCAATACGGCGTGCGCATCATTATCGGCAAGGGCGGGCTGTTCGCGGCGTCGCAGACGGCGTTCAAGGACATCGGCGGTATTTATCTCGCCATCGTGGGCGGCGCGGCCGCTCTCGAAACGACGTGGATCGAGCAGATCGAAGAAGTCGATCTCGATGATCTGAATCCGGAATCGCTGTGGAAATTTCGCATCAAGGGTTTCGGGCCGCTGCTGGTGGCGATGGATTCTCACGGCGGTAATTTGTATACCGAGGTGAATAAGGCAGCGCGTGACAATCGGGCCGAGGTGTTGGCTGCGTTAGGCGTCAAGAGCGCCTGATGAAGACGATTAAGACGGACATCCTCATCCTCGGCTCCGGCGGCGCGGGCTTGTTTGCCGCGTTGCACGCGCATCAGCACAATCCCAACCTGTCGATCACCGTCGCGGTTAAAGGCTTGCTCGGTAAATCCGGTTGCACGCGCATGGTGCAGGGTGGCTATAACGTCGCGCTGGCAAAGGAAGATTCGGTTGAGCGGCACTTCATGGACACCATCGAAGGCGGCAAGTGGCTGCCCGATCAGGATCTGGC
>JAYVQD010000600.1:0-3267 GCA_043777275.1 Nitrosomonadales bacterium | reverse complement strand
GGGGCTGGCGGAAGTGGAAATTGCGGAAGACAAAATAGAGTTAGCTTTCCAGCGGCTTGATGAGCTGCTTTCCCGACACCCTGGCTTTGTCTATGCCGCAATGACAGGTGCCAAAGCCGCATTTGAGCGGGGCGATCTGGTGCGCACGCAAAAGTATCTCGCCATTGAAGTACGCACACGCCCCGATAACGTCGAGGCGCTACGACTGCAGGATGCGGTACAGCGCGGCATAAAAAAATAGCGGCATGACCGGGACGAGCACACGGCAATTTCTGCTCAAGGGGCTCGGCATCGCGGCGGTGGCGCTAACCCTGACCGTATTGGCGTATCAGGTACCAATATTACAGCGCGCCAGTCTCGCACTTCAGGATGCGCAGGTAATAGCGACGACGCTCCCGCTCACCTATGCGGATATCCTCGTCGTCGATGTTGACGAGGCTTCGATAACGGGTCTCACCAGCCAATTAGGACCCTGGCCGTACGACCGGGACGTCTATGCACTCGTTAATGAGTATTTGCGCAAGTCGGGCGCGAAAGTCGTTGCCTATGACATTTTGTTCGCCGAGCCGCGCAGTGGCGACGAAGAATTTGCGACGTCACTTGCCGCAACCGGCAACGCGGTTCTGATTGCCTCGGAGTTGGCCCAATCCCTGCAGCGCAATGCAGCGTACCTTGCGCAGATCAGCAAGAGTGCATTGCCGCGCATGGAAGGCGTTCCAGCGCAAGTGAGGCCGGATATCACGCTGCCGGTTGCGACGTTGAGCGACGCGCGCGGTGTGCGCCTCGGAATTAACACGGTCACTCCCGATCCCGGCGGAATTGTCCGACGTTTACCGCTCGTCCATGACGTATATGGCAAGCGGCTGCCCAGTCTGCAATTGGCTACACTGATGGCCGCACAACCGGATGCCGCGCTTTCCGGGGATGGGCAGACACTCACGCTTGGCACCTGGCGGTGGCCGCTCACGCCCTCAGGCGAAGTCGAGTTGCGGTTTCCTAAGTCACCTGACGGCATGACCGTGTTGCCTTTCTACAAACTGGTACTGGCGGCGCTGGGCAGCGACAGCGCGGGGGATGTAGCCAGTGCGGTGCGGGGCAAGACCATTTATGTCGGTAGTTCCGCCGCAATTCTGGGCGATTTTATCGAGACGCCGCTGGGGAAGATGCCAGGATTAATTTGCGCTGCGTTGATACACCAGATGCTGGCGCAAGGCCACGTTTTGGAACCAAGGCGCTGGGTATGGGATGCGTTACTGTTTCTGATGGCGTTCGGCATCCCGCTTGCGGCATTTTTGCCGCGCTTGCAAGACCGGCCCTACGCGGAGAATCTTTCCGGCGTCGTGATGCTGCTGGTCGTCGCCACGGCGTCGACCGCGCTCATTTCGCGTGGGCAGCAGGCCGCACTACTGTATCCGCTCCTCGCAGGCTTGATTGTTTACCTCGCGATGATGCTGCTACGGTTGGTGACGCTGTCAAACGAAAAACGGCAACTCGATCTGGGTATGCGCGCGGCACAGGAGGCACGTCGTCTGAACGAACAATTCATATCGCACATCAGTCACGAATTACGCACGCCGCTAACCGCTATCATGGGTTACAACAAATTTCTCGCCGACCATACGCTGACAACAGATCGCCGCACGCAGTTTGCGGATATCGTCGAGAAGAACAGTCAGCATTTGCTTAGTCTCGTCAACAATATCCTCGATCAATCGCGCATTGAGGCTGGACAAATGAAAATTGTGCCAGCACCGGCGGATATTCGCCGTGTAGTGGGCGACGTCTTGCTCACGCTAAGCCCAAGTGCAAAGGCTAAAAACCTTGGGCTGGAATCGCAGCTTGCCGAAGAGATTCCCGCCGGCCTGCTACTCGACCCCATGCGTGTAAAACAGGTGCTGATCAATCTGTTGGGCAACGCGATCAAATTCACCGAGGCAGGGAAGGTCTGCGTCAAATGCGACTGGCACGATGGCCGTCTTACACTTGCAGTCACCGACACCGGGCCGGGCATGACCACCGCGCAAGTCGAGCGAATATTTTCTCCCTTCGCGCAAGCCCACGACGGGATCGCGCAAAGCCATGGCGGATCCGGGCTCGGCTTATCCATCAGCCGCATGTTGTGTTCGCTGATGGGCGGCGAAGTCACTGTCGCGTCGCAGCCCGGCCAGGGCACCACCTTTACGGCGACAATCAACGCTGCAGCGTGCGCACCACCCGCGGACAGCGAGATAATTCGCCCGACTGCGGTCGCCGCGAAACTTCGCGGGCGGGTGCTGATCGCGGACGACAACGAAGATATCCGCGATCTCGTCGAACTCTATCTCACCGGCATGGGTCTTGCCGTGCTGATCGCCGAGGACGGCAGGCAGGCAGTAGATACCGCGATGGCTCAACAGCCGGACCTGGTGCTGATGGACATGGAAATGCCGGAGGTGTCAGGAATTGAAGCGGTAGTCATGTTACGAACACAAGGTTACGTACGTCCTATCATGATGCTGACCGGGCATCTGGGCGAGGCAGAGGCCACGCGGGCCAAGGAAGCAGGTTGCGATATGTTGCTGACGAAGCCGATTGATCGCGAACGGCTGCAAGCGGCAGTTACCCAAATGCTTCTTGGACCCGCCACGACAACGTGAGCCGTGGGTGTTGGGCGTCATCCATTGAGCGCGAGCGTCGCCCAGATTTTTTTAATTTCCACAGCGAGTTGCATCGGCTCGAAGGGTTTCGCCAGTACGGCGCACGCGCCAAGGGCAAGATAATGCTCGATCTCGTGCGCTTGCACTTTGGCCGTCAGGAAGATCGCCGGCGTATCAACAAACGGGCCGCCTTCACGTAACGTTTTAAGTAGCGTGGGCCCATCCATCACCGGCATCATTACGTCGAGCAGCAGCAGATCGGGGCAAAATTTCTCCATGGCATCCAATGCCACACGACCGTTTTCGCAGGAGAGAACCGTGAAACCGCCCACCCGTTCCAGCGCAAGTCGCGCGATTGCCTGAATATCGGGCTCATCTTCGGCATGAAGGATGCGCTTCAACGTCTTCATTTCGCTACTTCTGCAATTTCAGTCGTCAACACGACACAGTTTCGACCGGCCTCTTTAGCGTCATAAAGCGCCCGATCGGCGGCAGTCGCCAAATTGACAGCGCCATGGATTTCCGGAAAACATGCAATGCCCACACTAAAGGTAATTGAGAATACATTTTTCGCGCCGGAATGGCGGATCGCCGAAAATTCCCGGCGCAGGGTGTCCAGCCGTTCCATCGA
>JAYVQD010000599.1:0-3273 GCA_043777275.1 Nitrosomonadales bacterium | reverse complement strand
GTCTGCCGATGCCGGGCGCGGACGGGTTGTCGCCGGCGCAGCTCTACAAAAAATACGAAATGGTGTTTGCCGCCGGGCAGCGTTATGCGCGGCAGTTTCCTGCTGACAAATTTCGCGAGCGTGTGATCCCGCACCGCGAGCGCGAGATTCGCACGCTGTGTTACCACGTGTTCCGTATCGGTGAAGCCTTTCTGGAAACGTGGAACGGCGCGGAATACGCGGCGAAGATCGCTGACAATGAACCGCCGGATGCTATGTTGAGCGGCGAGGACGTGGCGCGTTATGGCGCGGGCGTGTGGAAGCAATACGAGGCTTGGTGGAGCGCGCTTAACGATAGCGATAGCGACCGCGTGTTGTCGAAAACACTGAAAACCTATTACGGCGACACCATGGCGCACAAAGTGTTCGAGCGCGTGACGTGGCATTCCGCGCAGCACTGCCGGCAATTAGTTGCCGTGCTGGAGCGCATGGAGATCAAGCCCGACGTGCCATTGACCGCAGCGGATTTGGCGGGGTTGCCCCTGCCGGAGCGGTTGTGGGAGTGATGGTGTAGCAATCAAAAAGGGCGGGCACGCTGCGCGTGCCCGCCCTTTTGCTTTCTTTTCCGGGTTGCGTTTGGGTCTTAGTTTTTCTTCAGATTGCGATCCCACAGATCAAATATTTTCTCCCACGAATGCTCGGAGGCCACGGGGTTATACGCCGCGCGCTCCGAGAAGCAGTAGCCGTGCAGCGTGCCGGGCAACACTTCAAGCGTGTGTTTGGTACCGGCTTTTTTCAGCGCGGCGGTGAGATCGGGAATCACGTTGGCGGGTACTGAGCCATCGGTCTCGGCAAAGCCGTAGTAGAGCTCGCCCTTGATTTTGTCGACCAGCAGATGCGGCGAATCGGGCTTGTCGGTGACGACGTTAACGCCGTAGAGCGATGCGGCGGCCATCATGCGTGTGGGGAAGCGTGCTGACACGGTGGTGATGTAGCAGCCGCTCATACAGTGGCCGACGCAACCGACGGGGCCGGCTTTTACTTTGTCCTGTGCATCGAGCCAGGCGATGAACGCGCCGGTGTCGTCGGTCACGTCGGCGTTGGTGAGGCTGTTCATGGAGGCTTTGATGACCGCTGACATCGCATCATTACGGCGCGGTATGTCGAAGCGGCAGGTGCCCAGCCGATAGTACATGTCGGGCAGCAGGCAGAAGTAGCCGCGCTTGGCGATACGCCGCGCCATGTTGCACAATTCTTCGCGAAAGCCCGGCGCGTCCATATAAAAAATGATGCCGGGGAAAGGCCCTGGCCCGTCGGGACAAACCGCGAACGACGGACATTTTCCGTGCTTGGTGGTGACGATTACATTTTGCTCCATGAGTGCCATGCGAATCCCCTCTGTGATGGAAATGGTTAATACGGTTCGTTGACAAAAATAAAGGTAGTGCCCTGAACGATGGGCGCGCTGGCGCCGACGAAAGAGACTTTGACATCTTTCACCTGGCGTTTGCCGGCGCGCCCCGACGCTTGCAGCGCGCCTTCGATAATGTGCCAGAGTCCGTGAATGCGTCCGGTGCCCAAGCTGCCGCCGAAAGTGTTGAGCGGCAGCTCGCCATCGAGTTCCATGCGTCCGTCTTGAACGAAGTCGAGCGCTTCGCCTTCTTTGCAGAAACCGTAGGATTCGAGGCCGTAGATCACCGACGCCGAAAAGCCATCGTAGATTTGCGCCACGTCGACGTCTTTGGGCGTGAAACCGGAGCGCTCCCAGGTGAGCTTCGCTGAACTGCTGCCGCCTTCCATGTAACTGGAGAGGCTGCCGATGCGGCCCGCGACTTCAAAGTGTAGACGCTGGCCGTAGCCCGCGAGGTACGCCGGTTGCGGTTTGAGATCGCGCGCGCGGTCGGCGGTGGTGAGCACAATCGCGCACGCGCCCTGCACCGGGATGTCGCAGTCGTACAAACAAAACGGATGCGCGACCATGCGCGAATTGAGGTAATCCTCGCGTGTCAGCGGCGTGCCGTAAAAATAGGCGAGCGGATTGTTCTGTGTGTGGCGGCGTTGGGTTACCGCAAGCGTCGCCATTTTTTCGCGGTTCTGATTATTTTTTTCCAGCCAACGGGTGTAGGCGACCGCCATGCCTTGTCCGGGGCCGCCGAAGCCGTAGGGGCCGGTGAACTGCAACGGGCCGCTGGCGTTAGCGCCGGGCAAATTCTGGTACGTGCCTTTCGGGTTGTGCATCGCACGCCACACCACCGCGTATTTGCACACCCCGGCGAGCAGCGCGTTGGTGGCCTGCTGCACCGCGCCGCCGATATTCACCGAGCCGGTTTGTATGTGCCACGTCAGGCTCGGCAGCTTCAGCATCGCCATCATGCAGTTGACCGACACGATGGAGATGCCGTCTACCTCGGTGTGCCCTGTTGCGGGTAATTCCGGGTAGGTGGCCAGCCCGTCGATGTCAGACATTTTCAAGCCGGAGTCTTCCACGGCAGCCTTGACTGCTTGCAGCGCGTGCGCCGCCAGCGGCGTTTCAGCCGTACGCGTGGCTTTGGAAAATCCCACGCCGCTGACCGCTATTTTGCACCGGTTATCCCACATGTTTTTTATCCTTTTTGATTCTTTACGCAGGCTGCGCCAGCCGGAACTGCGGCAGCGTGATGTCGTCGTTCAGCGGCTGGAACACCACTTCCACGCGGCGCCCGACTTTGGCTTCGGTATACGGCGCATCCAGCAGATTGGCGGCGAGCAGCGCGCCGGGCGCATCGTCCAGTTCGACGATGATGCTGGCGTAGGGCACCGCCGAGGCGAAGCGCTTATCCCCGGTGTGGTACATGATGGTGTAGGCGTAGATCGCGCCCTTGCCGCTGACCGGCTCGAATTTCAGATCTACGCTCATGCAGTTAACGCAGGTGGCGTACGGCGGATGCTGAAAGTGCTGGCACTCCTGACAGCGTTGCAGCGCCAGCACCTTGTTTTTGGCGGATTCCCAGAATGGTTTGGTCCACTCGTTCGGGACAGGAATCGGCCGGGTTACTTTGCTCCAGTCGCTCATGAAGATGACCTTTATAAACTGGGATAAAAATGCAGCGCGGTTTTACCGAGTATCCACGCCTGATCGTCCGCGCTTAAATGCGCGAGGGCTTTTTTGGATTCTTCCAGACGTGGTTTGATGCCGCCGAATTTGGGATGCGCCGGATAGTTGGAGCTCCACATGATGCGTTTCGCGCCGAACACCTCCACCAGTCTAGTGTAAAGTCGTTCCGGCGTGCCGCCGCCCTCGCGCGCGGCGGCGAT
>JAYVQD010000598.1:0-3284 GCA_043777275.1 Nitrosomonadales bacterium | reverse complement strand
CTGGTGCAAGACCCGTCGTGCAGCATAGCGAACTGGGGCGTCGCCGCGATCCTGATGTCGAATCCACTCGCTGGCGCTGGTGCGTCTCCCAAGGGCGCAGCACTGGCACAGGAGGCCATCGATCAAGGGCGCCGCGTCAGCCCCAAGACGCAGCGCGAGCGCGACTACATTGAAGCGGTCGCCGCCTATTATGAAGATTGGTCCAACCGCCCGGAACGTGCGCGCCAGCAAGCGCGCGCCAAGGCATTTGAAGCCTTGGCCGCGCGCTACCCGGATGACGACGAAGCGCGGATATTCAGTGCGCTGTACATCACCAGCACCCACTCGCAGGCAGATCAGACTTTTGCGGCGTACTTGAAGGCCGCCGCCATTCTGGAAAAACAGTTCGTCAAATACCCCGATCATCCGGGCGTGGCGCATTACCTGATCCACAGTTATGACGCGCCGCCCATCGCCAAGCAGGGCCTGCCCGCCGCGCGACGCTATGCGAGCATCGCGCCGGCGGCGCCGCATGCGCTGCACATGCCTTCGCACATTTTTACCCGTGTGGGCGCTTGGGAAGATTCGGCAGCAACCAACATCCGTTCGGCGGCAGTGGCAAAAAAAGGAGTGAATGAATCCGCTGAAGCGTATCACGCCACCGACTATACGGTTTACGCCTATCTGCAGCTTGCGCGCGACGCCGACGCCCGGCGCGAAATGGAGGAAGCGCTCAAGATCACCACCGGCATCAATCCGGCGCAGCAATTCGTCGCCCAATATTCGATGGCCGCGATGCCTGCGCGCTACGCCATGGAGCGCGGCGCGTGGCGCGAGGCGATGCAGTTACAGCCCCAGCCGAGCAAGATTCTGTTTGCAGACGCCATCACCTATTTCGCGCGCGCGCTGGGTGCCGCGCGCAGCGGCGACGCGGCGGCGGCGGAAAAAGACGCAGCGGAACTCGCGCGACTGCACCAAGCCTTGCAGGACGCGAAGAACAATTATTGGGCCACCGAAGTCGAAATTCAACGGCTCGCCGTGGCGGGATGGATCGCGCTTGCACAAGGACAAGGCAAAACAGATGACGCACAAAAGTTCATGCGCGCCGCTGCCGATCTGGAAGACAAGAACGATAAGCATCCGGTCACGCCCGGGCGCATCGTCCCTGCTCGCGAGTTGCTTGGCGACATGCTGCTTGAACTCAAGCAGCCGGCGCAGGCGCTCAAGGAATTCGAGGCGTCTCACGTGCGCGAACCCAACCGGTTTCGCGGCTATTATGGCGCGGCACTCGCAGCCGAGGCTGCGGGTGATCGCGCCAAGGCAGCCGGCTACTACGGTAAGCTGATGGAACTGGCGAAAAAAGGTGACTCGCAGCGACCTGAGCTTGCGCGTGCACGCGCGTATGTGGCGCAGCGGTAATCCGTCCAGGATCGACGCTTCCGCCTCTCCTCTGCCTCCCGCGCTCGCGAGAGACAGAGTATATTGGGCACACGCTCCTGCTTTCGGGAGAGAAACTCGTGCGTGGCATCACATGAAACAAACAATCAGTGCAATACTCTTGGCACTCGCACTTTTTTCGGCCACGCCAACGGCTATCGCCGAACCCTACGAAGACACCCCCGATGCCGCCGCGCGCGACCCGGACTACGCCGCAGGCAAGGCGGCAATGGACAAGAAAAACTGGGCCGAGGCCGCCAAGCGTTTTCAGCAGGCTGCGCTGCGCGATCCCGAAAGCGCCGATCTGCACAACTATCTCGGCTTTTCGTATCGCAACTTAAAGCAGATGGACCTGGCGTTAAAGTATTACAAGCGATCGATAGAACTTAACCCGCGGCATCGCGGCGCGCATGAGTACATCGGCGAGGCGTATCTGATGCTGAACGATCTGCCCAGTGCGGAAAAGCATCTCGCCGCGCTGCGCAAAATCTGCCTGCTGCCGTGCGAAGAACTCGCCGATCTGGAGAAGGCCATCAAGGTGTATCGCGGGAAACCAAAATGAGCCAAGGTAAGACAAAGCGAGCAAATGCAATGCAACTGACGGGCGCGCGGAACCAAATGCTACATTTGCAATCTATGCTATGCTGGACGCAAACAGTTCGACAACATCGACAACGTAACGTAAATATTTGTTTTAAATAAGATTAATTAATGAATCGGTCACGAAAACTGTTACTGTTTGTGCTGATGCTGATCCTGCCCCTGCAAGGATTGGCGGTGGCGTACGCGCCCATGCACAAGGCGCTGGCGCAATCCACCGAGGCCATGCCCTGCCACAGCGCCGGCGTTGACCAGCCTGCCGCGCGCCACGCAGATGCCCTGCCCGCCGACGGCAATTCGACCGACACCTCGCACGCCAGCGGCGACACCAGCCACTCGTGCTGTCACCAGGTTTTCACCGGCATCTCCTCCAGAGTGTTGCCTGCCCCCGCGCACAAGTTCAGCGACGTATCGCTGTTCGTGCTGCCGCTGTTTACGCTGTTCATCCCTGACTCTCCCGACCGCCCTCCGCGCGGTTGATCCTCGCTTTACCTGATTAGGCTGGCGCGCATTTTTTTGCGCGAACCGGTTGCACGCGTGTGTTCGTTCGCACGCGCCCTAACCTGTCATGAGGATCATCATGTATCGCTATTTACACTACGCAGTGTGGCTTGCCGCAACGTTGCCAGCGGCCGAGGCTGCCGATGGGGCAGGCAAACCACCTGCGACCGAGGCTGGCGCACGCGTGCCCGAAACGCAATACAACTCCGCGTTCACCGGCTACCAACCGTTTCGTGAACAAAAGCTCGTGCCGTGGCGTGAGTTGAATGACGACGCACACAAAGCAGGCGGCCATATTGGCATTTTTGGCGGCAACTCTGGCGCAGCAGCGGGCACGCGCGCAGCGCCTCCAGCCCATCTGCCGGAGCATAAAAAATGATTTACAAACAAATACTTACAGTCGTTGCACTGATCTTGATGGCGGGCTGCGCCACGTTCTCCAAAGACGGCGGCCTCAACGCGGTAAACGACCTCACGCGCACGCGCATTCAGCAAGACGCCACCTGGCTGCGCAGCGAGCAAGACCATGCCGCCGCGCGCAGCGCCACCCGCGAACTGCTAGCGAAACCACTCACCGCCGACGATGCGGTGAAAGTTGCGCTGCTCAACAATCGCGGCTTGCAGGCGGCCTACGCTGACCTGGGCATCGCCGAAGCCGATGTCGTGCAGGCGGGCCGGCTGCGCAATCCGGGGTTTTCGTTTACCCGCTTGCGACGCGCCGATGAAATCGAGATCGAACGCAGTTTCATGTTCGACCTGCTGGGCCT
>JAYVQD010000597.1:0-3292 GCA_043777275.1 Nitrosomonadales bacterium | reverse complement strand
CATTGCTGCCGATGTAAGGGCTGGCGATGACGAGCTTCGCCACGCGCGCCGGATGCCGCGCGGCAAATCCCACCGCATAATCGGCGCCCATCGCGCAGCCGGCCAACGTCACCGGTGCGGTAATGTGCAGCGCATCCAGCAGCGCAGTCAGATCCGCTACCACGCCCTCGAAGGTGAGTTCACGCACCTTTTCTGAAAATCCGAAACCCCGCTGGTCGTAACGCAGCACGCGGAATTGATTTTCCAGCGGCGGCAATGCCTCGTCGTAACTCTCTATGCAGCCGCCGGCTTCATGCACCAATACCAATGTGTCCAGCGTGTCTTTTCCCGCGCCGCTCAGTGCATAGCGCAGACTGGCGCCGTTGGCTTCGATCCAGGATATAGCCATGGCTAGACCATCGACTGCCCAGGCCGCTTCATGTAAATATCCTTGATGCCGTCCGCTGTCCAGCAGGCCAGCATGCCGATGGTTTCGGTCGGGCCCACCGCGGCGTTCTGCGGATAGGCGCTGCCGCCGACCACGAACAGATTCGGCACATCCCACGATTGCAGATGTTTATTCACCACGCTGGTTGAAGGATCGGCCCCCATCACGGCGCCGCCGATATTGTGCGTGCTCTGATACGGGACGAGGCTGTATTTGGTCGGCACAGCGCGCGCGGCGTAACTCGTCGGCGTCATCGATTTCGCGATGTCGACGCACTTCTCGTTCATGAACTTGAGCATTTTTTGCTCGTTCTGATGCCAGTCGAAAGTCATGCGCAGCAGCGGCAGGCCGTTGGCATCGCGATAGGTCGGATCGAGATCGAGATAATGCTGGCGATAACTTTGGCACGAGCCGTGAATGCCGATGCTGAACGAGCGGCGGTAATTGTGCGCAACCGCCTTTTTCCACGCTGCGCCCCAGCGCGGCGTGCCGTGCGGCACGGGTTTGGTTTTGATTGGCGTGGCACCGGCGTTCGACACCGCGATATACGCGCTGCCGACGAAGCCGAGTTCGGAACGGTCGAGTTCCTCACCGTTGAAATCGTCAAACTGCACGCTGGTCATGCCGCCGCCGATGAACGGATTGAACTCGCGATCATCAAAGAACACCTCAACTTTGCCGCCGGTTTGATACGAGTAATTGCGGCCCACCACGCCGGTGCCGGCCTGCGCATCGTAGGGCTTGCCGATGCCCGACAGCAACAGCAAGCGCGTGTTGTTAAAGCAATAGGTCGCCAGCACCACGATGTTGGCCGGCTGCTCGACCGTGCGGCCACGCGCGTCGATGTAGGTCACGCCGGTAGCCTGCTTGCCGGTGGAATCAGTGTTGACCTTGATCACATTGCACAGCGGTCGCATCTCGAAATTGTCTTTTTTCATCAGCGCCGGCAGCACCGCAGTGAGCGGATTGGCCTTCGCACCCGCCGCGCATGCATGGCTGCTGCAGAAGCCACCGCGCTGGCATTCGCCCATCATCACTTTGTAAAGGTTCATGTAATCCCGCGTCATCGCGGCGGCCGGGCCTGGGAACGGGTGATAGCCCAATTCTTTTGCGGCCTTGGCGAACATCGCACCCTGCGGCGTGCTGCGCGTCGGCGGATTAGGATACTCGCGCGAACGCGGGCCTTCAAACGGATTGCCGCCGGGCTGAATTTCACCGTTGAGATTGCCGGCCTTGCCGCCCACGCCGTAGATGTGTTCGAACTGATCGTAGTACGGTTCGAGTTCGTCGTAGGTAACGCCCCAGTCCTGACTGGTGCAATCTTCGGGAAAAAAGTTCTTGCCGTGGCGTTCCGTCATACGGCTGCGGATTTCAAAATCGTAGGGCAGAAAGCGCCGCGCATTGCAGCCCCAGTGCGCGGCCGTGCCGCCGACGATCTCGCCCGGCTTGAACGAACCCAATTCGCGCATCGGCAGCGCCGTCTCGCTCATGTTGTTGCGAAAGGTAATCGTCTCGCGCGACAGGTTCTGGAAGATGTCGCTATGGCGGTCGAACTTCAGCTCGTCGTGCGTATAAGGCATCACAAAATCGTGCTGCGGCTCAATCATGCGCCCGCGCTCAATGCACACCACGTTAAGTCCCGCGTTGGCGAGCTCCATGCAGATGATCGAACCGGCGACGCCGCTGCCCACCACCACTGCATCGACAGGTTTAAGTTTTGTGGTCATGTTATTTGCTCGCTGTCGGTTTAAATGGGTTTAATCATGATGTGCTTCGCGTAACCCTGCGCGTCCACCTGCGCCTTTTGCGTTTGGATGTCGAGAATACTCACCGGCTCTGCGCGATAGACTTCTGGATTATCGACATGCCCGCTGTAAGCCCCGGAAGCAACGCCGGGAAACCCCAGCAGCTTCCAGCCCACCTTGTCACGATTGCCGCCGTAGAGCGGATCAGCGAAAAAACCTTCCTCGGTATTGCGCCACAGCAGGTCAAAGAACAGCTTGCTCGACAGCGACGGCAACGCAACCTTGCCGTGTTCGAGCGCCTGCAGCACTTCATCCTGTTGCGCGCCCGTCAGAAATTCAAAATTCTTGCCATATTGCCTGGTGCAATACTGGTTCGTCTCCAGAATACCGACGTGATAAATCTCCACCGGCGTCAGCCGCGACTGGAATCCCTGCTGCGGCGTGCCGTCCAGCCATGGGCCGGAGCGATAATTGCGGCCGTGTGTGCCCCACACGCTGCACAACTGGCGGTCGATGTAGTACGTGACGTCGGCCTCTTTCGCGCCGGGGCCGAGCTCGTCCGGCGGAATCAGGCGATCAACGGCGGCGTCAAGAAAGCGAACTTCCGGTTGTGTCAGACAACCGTAGGCGTGTGGAACTGCAGACTCTCCCATCCTTGTTTCTCCCAGAATATGGACACCTGCGGTAGGTAACAGCGTCGTGAGCGACGCCTGATCCGCAGTGGTGGAATTATAGCGGGCTACGTTGTTTTACGGCGTGTGTGTCGTGGATGCGTAGGCATGCCGGGCATATTGTCCACAACTTGGGGTTTCAATATTCTTGCAGCTGACGGGCTGAATTCGTAAAATTACCTGGTTGCTATTACGAATATGCGACGGGGCATGAGTAAGTTGAAGTGAAGTGCTAAGCCTCATAGCTGGGGATAACAACAGTCCATGGCATCTCACCACCGTCTTCAGGATGAGGAGTCACTGTGACTTGCACTTTTGGCCATCCCTGAAACTGATCCTGTAAGCTTCTCGTTGATGACTTAACAAACGAGAGATCATGAAAGCAGACAAGCAGCATAGCGCACTGGAAGGTATCAAGAAAGAGCAGTTAAAGCGTCGCGTATTTACGC
>JAYVQD010000596.1:0-13018 GCA_043777275.1 Nitrosomonadales bacterium | reverse complement strand
CCTCGTATTCCACAGGCCCCATGGGCGCCACGACAAATCCGTCGCGCAGCATGCCGTCCTTGACCTCCGGCAGTTGCAATGCGCGCATGATCTCCGTGTTCAGCCGGTCGAGCGCCGCTTTCGGTGTCGCCGCTGGTGCGAACACACCCATGGCGCCGCTCAAATCAAAATCCGCGATCCCTGCTTCCATCATGGTGGGAACATCCTTGAGCAGGGTGGAACGCTCGGCCGAGGTCACGGCCAGTGAGCGCAGTCTGCCCGCCGCAACATGCTGAATGATGGGTGCCACGGTTGAAATCAACACGCCCGCATGGCCGCCCAGCACGGCAATGGTGGATGGCGCGCCGCCCTGAAACACCACCAGCTTCATATCAATACCGGACCTCGCCTTGAACAATTCGCCCGACAGATGCTGTGCGGTGCCGTAGCCGTTGACCGCGTAGGCCAACTGGCCCGGGCGCGCGCGCCAGTGCAATCAATTCCTTGATGCTTTTCGCGGGCACCGATGGATGAACCGACAGCACAAAGGGTTGCGTGCCGAGCCGGGTCACCGCGGCAAAATCCTTGAGCGGGTCAAACGGCAGCTTCGAGCGCAACGCGGCCAGCGACATGAAGGTGAATCCCGAGATCAGCACGGTATGGCCATCGGCGGGCGCGCGGGCCACGGCCTCCGTGCCGATGACGGTATTGGCGCCGGCGCGGTTTTCCACCACCACGCTTTGGCCGAGCGCCTGGCTCAAGGGCTGCGACATCGCGCGCGCCACCACGTCGTTCGATCCGCCTGCCGGAAAAGGTACCACCAGACGCACCACTTTCGAGGGGAATCCCTGCGCGGACGCCAACCCCGCCGCCAGCAGGGCGCCCACCGCAATCACCAACAACCACATGGACCACATGGCCTTGAAACTCGCGTCCATCGTGCCTCCCGCTACGAGGTTAGCTGCCAAGTGCAGGCTGATGCACACCGCTGTCAATCCCGATAGCGCGGTAGCATGGGTAAAATGCGGGCATGGACGATAGCCGATAAACGATAGACGACAGACGACAGACGCCACACAACATGCCGACTGAAAATAAATCCATCAGTTTCGCCACTATCACCTACGACGAGGCTCTGCACCGCGCGCAGGAGCTGATTCCGTTTTTGCGCGAGCATGCCGATGCCGCCGAACGCGCCACGCGCATGTTGCCGGCGGTTGAAGCGGCGTTGCATCGCGCGGGCCTGTTTCGCTATCACCAGCCCAAAGCCTGGGGTGGCATGGAGCTCGACTTCATCGCCTATGTGGATATCCCCGAAATGCTGGCGCGCGGCGATTGTTCGGTGGGCTGGAACATCGCCAATCTCAGCTCGCACCACCGCAACGTGGCGATGTTCAGCGTCGAGGCGCAGCAGGAAATGTGGGGCGAGAACCCCGACTGCCTGGTGGCATCGGGCATTGCCTTCGCGCAAGGCCGCGCGCGCACGGTGGACGGCGGCATCCGGCTGACAGGCCGCTGGTCATTTTGTTCGGGCGTTGATATCGCGCAGTGGAACATGCTGGGCTGCCAGTTGCGCGAGGGCGAGCAAGTCGTTGATTACCTCTATTGCATGGTGCGCCGCGACGACTACGAGATTATCGACGACTGGCAAACGCTGGGCATGCGCGGCACCGGCAGCCGCTCGGTGCGCTGCGACGACGTGTTCGTGCCCACGCACCGCACGCAATCGATGCACGCCGCCAAGCCGGGACATGAATTCCCCGGCTTGCGGATCAACACCCATCGCACCTTCAAGGTGCCGGCGTCGTCGCTGGGCGGGCATTGCATCGCCGCCGCCATTGTGGGCAACGCGCAGGCCGCGCTGGACACCACCATCGAACTCGTCAAGTCGCGCAGCACCAGTTACACCGCCGCGAAGATGCGTGATTTTCAGAGCGTGCAACTGCGCATCGGCGACGCCGGTGCCAGGATCGACGCCGCCCGCCTGGTGCTGCGCAACGACTGCCTCACCGCCGATGCCATCATCAAAAGCGGCAAGCAGCTTGATCTCGAAATGAAAGTGCGCAACAAACGCAACTGCGCAGCGGCGGTAAAAATGTGTACCCAGGCCGTCGATTCGCTGGTGGAAATGGCGGGCGCCAATGGCATCTACGACAGCTACCCGTTGCAGCGCATGTTCCGCGACGCGCACGCCGCCGCGGCGCATATCAACTTCAATATCGACGTGCAGTTGACACCGTGGGCGATCGTGACACTGGGTGGCGAGTTCAAATCACCAGTGATGTAATGCGCATCAATCCGCCCTGATTCCCGCCGCTCTGATGATGGCACCCCACTTGGTGATTTCGCTTTTCATGAACGCGGTGAGTTCCTCGGGCGTGCCGGGTGCGGGCTCCGCGCCCTGCGCCAGCAGCCAGGCGCGTATCGCGGGCGTTTGCAGAACCTCAACCATCTCGCGATTGAGTTGACGCACAATCTCCGCTGGCGTGCGCGCGGGCGCGAGCATCGCAAACCACGTGGTCGCTTCAAATCCCGGAAAGCCCGCTTCGGCCACCGTGGGAATATCCGCCGCGCCGTTGAAACGATTTTTCCCGGTGGTGGCGTAGGCCTTGACCCTGGCGGACTTGACGTGCGGCAACACGATCGGCACCGGGCTGGCGGTAACCTGCACCTCACCGCCGATGACAGCCGTGGTGGCCACGCCAATGCCTTTGTATGCGACATGCACCAGTTTGAGTTTCGCGGTGTGGTTGAGCAGTTCAAAATTCAGATGCGCCACCCCACCCGCGCCACCCGACGAATAGTTGATCGCACCGGGCCGCGCCCGCGCGTATTCGACAAATTCTTTCATCGTGGCCGGCGGCAGCGACGGATGCGCGATGATGATGAACGGCACATGCGCATAAAGCGTGATCGGCGCAAAATCTTTCAGCGGGTCGTACGACAGTTTCTGGTACAGACTCGGCGCGGCGGCGAACGAACCATGCTGCCCCAGATGCAGCGTGTAACCATCCGGCGCGGCTTTGGCGGCAATTTCAGCGGCGATCACTGCGCCCGCACCGGAGCGATTTTCAATCACCACCGGCTGACCCCAGCGCTCGCTCAAGCGTTGACCGAGGTAGCGTGCGAGCAGGTCACCGCTGGTGCCGGTGGAAGCGGCGATGATGCGCACGGGTTTGGTGGGAAATTGCTGCGCCCGCGTCACGGCGTTCAGCGATAACAACGTCAAGCAGAAAATTATTTTTATAGTGCCCATGCGCAATTAACATGTAAGTATTTGTTTATAAACAATATTTTACAATACTTCATGCTGCTGCCTGCGCGGCACGCTGCGCACTGTGCGCGGTGACTTGTATCGACGAAAACACGGGTCGCCCGAACTCACGCTCCAGATCACCGAGAATTTCAAACGTCGGCAATTGCGAGCAACCGATGAACATGGCTTCGCAATCGTCCGCCATGGTTTCGCGCGCGAGCTTCGCCACTTGATGCGCCTGGATGCGGTCGAGTTCGTCGGTGTTCTGCACATAAAAACTGTTGAAGCGTTTGACCTCAATGCCGCCGTCGGTGAGAAACGCTTTCAACTGTGTGTTCACCGCATCGGGATACGGCGTCACCAGCGCGATTTTGTTGATGCCGATTTCCTGCAACGCCACCACCATCGAGCGCGCGGTGGTCACCACATTTTTACCGGTGATCGACGCCAGATTTTTTTGCAACGCCGCGTCGCCCGCCGGGCCGGAAATAAAACCCGCCGCGGTACAGCCGAAAGCCACCACGTCCACCGCAGGATCGTTAAACGTCTTCGCCATCTCCAGCGCCTGCGCCATGTAGTCGGGCAAAGTTACTTTAGTCAACAACCCGTTGCCGCGCGGGATGCGCTGCGTGTTGCAGGTTGAACCTGCGGGCAGCCACGCCAGCAATTCGCGCTCCATGGTGGTGTTGTTGATCGGCACCATCAGGCCGACATGCAGGGCGTCGTTCATGCGGTTTTCTCCGGAATAAGTTCGTGTTTCATCATGCTATGCTACCGCGAAACATCACACAGAGACATGCAATGAATCGAACGATTTTTGCTGTCGCGGCTATCCTGCTTGCGGCAACCGTCACACCCACAGGCGCGCAACAGTGGCCGTCGCGCCCGGTACGCATCGTGGTCGGGTTTCCGCCGGGCGGCGGCATCGACGTGGTGGCGCGGCTGCTGGCGGTAAAACTCTCCGACAGCTTTGGTCAGCAAGTCGTGGTCGATAATCGTCCCGGCGCCAACGGCATACTCGGCACGGATATCGTCGCCAAAGCGGCGCCGGACGGCCATACGCTGCTTATCGGCACCACCGGCAACCTGAGTGTGAACCCGGTGCTGGTGGCGAAGCTGCCGTTTAATGTGGAGCGCGATTTCACACCGGTGATGCAGACTTCATCGGTGCCGTTTCTGGTTTATACCCACCCCAGGGTTCCAGCGAAATCGCTCGACGAACTCATCGCGCACATCAAGTCCCATCCGGGCAAAATTAATTATTACTCGTCAGGCAACGGCGGCCTGCCGCATCTGGCGAGCGAGTTGCTGAACAGCCTGGCCGGCATCAAAGCGGTGCATGTACCGTACAAAGGCAGCGCGCCGGGCTTTAACGACCTGATGGGCGGACAAGTGCAGTTCGGCTTTGACGCCGTGCCCATCGGCCTGCAACACGTCAAGGCCGGGCGCGTGCGCGCCATAGCCGCCACCGGGCCGAAGCGCCTGTCGTTCCTGCCCGACGTGCCCGCCGCCAATGAAACCCTCAAGGGCTTTGAAGTCGTCAACTGGTACGGCATCGTTGCACCCGCGGGCACGCCGGCGCGCGCGATCGAGCGCCTGCACAATGAAATCACCAGGGCCATGGCCATTCCCGAACTGCGTGAAAAACTCATCGCGCAGGGCACCGATCCGGTGGACAGCAATCCCAAAGCGTTTGGCGTATTCATGAAATCCGAATCAGCGAAGTGGGCGCGCGTGATTAAGGACGCGAATATCAAGGCGGACTGAGCCAACGGGACACGCATGCTGCTGAAAAACAAAATCGCCGTCATCGCGGGCGACGCCTACGGCATTGGTCACGCCGCCGCCGCGCTGTTTGCGCGCGAGGGCGCCAGTGTGGTTTGCATCGACGACAACGCGGGACTGGAAAACGCGAAAACGCTGCGCATCGGCGATCCTGAAGTACCGTTTGAGGTGCCGTATTACCACGCCGATGTCACCGATACGGCGCAGGTGCAGGCCGTGGTCAGCGCCTGCGGGAACATGCTCTCCAAAGTTGACATCCTGTTTAACGTTGCCGGACGCGACGCCATCAAGCAGCCGTTCGAGGCCACCACCGAAGACTCCTGGTCGGCGATGATCGGCCGCAATCTGACTGCCGCGTTTCTGTGCGCAAAATATTTTCTGCCGCTGATGAAGCAAGCCGGTTCCGGCGCGATTATCAATCACGGCTCGATCGACGGCTTTCTGGGCAATCCCTCGCTCGCCGCCTATTCCGCGGCCAAAGGCGGCGTGGTTCCGCTCACGCATGTGATGGCGCACGATCTGGCGAAATACCATATCCGCGTGAACTGCATCTCCACCGGCGGCATCCGCGCCACCCCGGCGGCGGCCTCCGCGCGGGACGAAGCCCGCATTGCCGTGACGCCCTCGCGGCGCATGGGAACTGCTGCCGATGCGGCCAACGTCGCGCTGTTTCTGGCGTCAGCGAGCGCGGCGTATGTCAACGGCGCCAACATAGTAGTCGATGGCGGGCGCACGGTGATTACGCACGGCTGCTATGACGATTGATACGCTGAATAAAAACCCAACCCATCGCAAACCCGAAAGGCGCCACCCATGACCGCAGCAAAAACACTCCGCAATCTGTTGGCCGGCAACCGCGCCCTGGTGGCGCCGGCGGTGTTTAATCCGCTCACCGCGAAGCTCGCGGAAGGCGCGGGTTTTGAAGTGCTGTATCTCGGCGGCGGCACCATCGGTTATCTCAACTGCTGTCTCGAAGCCAATCTCAACATCACGCAACTGTGTCAGGCCGGCATCGACATACGCGCGGCGTGCAGCCTGCCTCTGATTCTGGATGGCGCGGCAGGCTTTGGCGATCCGATGCACATGCACCACACCATCGGCATGGCCGAGGCTGCCGGTTTCGCCGCGATCGAGATCGAAGATCAAATCCTGCCCAAGCGCGCGCATCATCACGTCGGTGTCGAACACATGGTGCCGCTGGAGCTGATGGCGGCCAAGGTGCGCGAGTGCGTCAAGGCGCGGCGCGATCCGGATTTTGTCATCATCGCCCGCACCAATGGCATACGCGGCCCCGGCGGCATGGATGATGCCATCCAGCGCGCACGCGCCTATCACGAGGCGGGCGCGGACATGCTGTACCTGAGTGTGCGCAACGCCGAGGATGCACGCCGCGTCGCGCGCGAGTTGCCGCCGCCCTTCATGTTCGGTCTGCCGGGGCACGGCGCACAAGGCGCGGGCTTGCCGCTCGCCGAACTCGGCGCGCTCGGCTATCGCATTCTCGCCAGCTCCATCTCGGCGTTGGCATTTCACCGCGCGATGAAGCAAAGCTACGAATACCTCGCGCGCGGCGAACCCGATCCGCTGATGGCCGGCACCACGCACAAAGCCGAGCAGCATGCGGTGCACGACAGCATCGGCATGGAACGGTTGCTGGCGGTGGAGCGCGCTACAGTCGAAAAGTAAAATATTCAATAAAAACAAATACTTACAATTTATGTGCAATGACGGGCATCGGCGGCGGCTTGGCCATCAGAAACAGCAACGACCCCGCGCCCGCCAGCAACGCCAGCAGCGTAAACCCCGCGCGATAGTTGCCTTGCCAATCGGCGAACGCGCCCGCCAGAATCGGCCCGACAATATTGCCGATCACGGTAATCATCGTCGACAACCCGAGGATCACACCGATCGAGCGGCGACCGAAATAATCCGCGCGAATCGCCTGCATGAACGGGCCGCGCAGCCCCCAGCCCACGCCGTGCAGCAGCAGCGCGAACACCAGCATGACAGGGCCGACGGCATAGGTCAGCATGAGCATGCCGCCGGCGTGCATCAGCATGCACGTGGCGGCGACTTTGCGTTTGGCGAATTTTTCGCCGATGACCCAGCCCAGCATCACACCGGCGCCCTGCCCCACCGTCACCAGCGTGAAAAACAGCGAGGCTTGGGCGAGTGTGTAGCCCAGCCCCTCTTTGATGTGCGTGATGGCATGCACGTTGATCGCCATCACCACCAGCAACGAACACGCATGGCCGAGCGAGAGCAGCCAAAAAGCGCTGGTGCGCAACGCCTGGCGCGCAGTGAACGCCGGGCCGGCAGGCGCCTCCGGCTGCCCGCTGATGGGGGTTGCAAGGGGCATGCCGTCCACCGTCTCGCCGATATCCCCGGGGCGGCTGCGGATCATCGTCGCCAGCGGCCAGCCGAGCACAATGGAGATGACCCCCGAACCGAACGCGGTTGTGCGCCAGCCATAGACCTGAATCGACCACGCCACCAGAAACACAAACAAGCCGCCGATCGCGCCGCCAAACTGCAATGCCGAGAGCGCGCGCGTGCGATGCTTCTCGAACCACTGAATAATCGCCACACTCACCAGCAAATTGCTGAACATGCTGGAGCCGAGCGCGATCACCACAAACGCCCCATAGAATCCGAACAGCGAGTCGATCTGGCTCAACAGCATGAACCCGATGCCGAATAAGATGACACCGAGGCGCACCATGCCCTGCGAACCGAAGCGGTCCACCAGCCAGCCGAGTATCGGCCCGAGCAGCGCCACCTCCGTTGACTTCAGCGCGGCGGCGGCAGAAAGCGCGGTTTTGCTCCAGCCTCGCTCTTCGACCAGCACCGCGACGTAGACCCCGAACGCCTGATTCAGCAGCACGCTCTGCAAAAATTGCAGCGCGCCACCGGCGCCCACCACGCGCCAACCGTAAAAATGTTTCTTCATAGAAAGTTTGGAGGATAACGCAGCCGCCGCGACGGCGCATCACTTGCGGCGGTTTGCGCTATTGTGAGCGGGCATAATACGAACTAAGATACTTCCCGGCGCGCACCGAAGCACGCTCAAGGAACCCCATGATCTTTCGCCAATTATTCGATCCGCAGTCGTCCACCTACAGCTACCTGCTGGGTGACGCGCGCACCGGCGAAGCCGTGCTGATCGACCCGGTGTTCGAGCAGGCACGCCGCGACCGCGCGCTGATCGCGGAGCTGGGCTTGACGCTGCGCTTTACGCTGGAGACGCATGTGCATGCCGACCACGTGACGGGCGCGTGGTTGCTCAAGCAACACCTGGGCAGCCGCATCGCCATCGCCGGGGCCAGCGGCGCCGCGGGCGCCGATCTTTCGCTCGCGCACGGTGATCGCATCGCATTCGGCTCGCGCACTCTCGAAGCGCGCGAAACACCGGGCCACACCAACGGCTGCCTGACCTACGTGCTCGACGACGAATCGATGGCGTTCACCGGCGACGCCTTGCTCATCCGCGGCTGCGGACGTACCGACTTTCAGCAAGGCAGCGCGCGCGCTTTGTACCGTTCCGTGCATAGCCAGATTTTCACCCTGCCGCCGGCGTGCCTGCTGTATCCCGCTCATGACTACCGCGGTCTTACCGTGACCAGCGTCAACGAGGAGCGGCTGCATAACCCCCGTCTGGGCAACGGCATCGGCGAAGCGGATTTCGCGGGCTACATGAATAACCTCGGGCTGCCGCATCCGAAGCAGATCGACGTGGCCGTGCCGGCGAACCTTGCCTGCGGACATCTGGCCGAGGCGCCGGCGCAAATCGCCGAACCCGCGTGGGCGCCACTGACCTTCACCTTTGCCGGCCTCTGGGAAATTGTTCCGCATACGCTGGAAGAGATTACCGCCCGGGTGCAGGTGGTCGATGTGCGCGAGGCATCCGAGTTCAACGGGCCGCTGGGCCACATACGCGGCGCGACGCTCGTGCCGCTGGGGGAACTCGCCACGCGCGCCACCGAACTCGCGCGAGAGCGGCCCGTGGTCATGGTGTGCCGCTCGGGTGCGCGCTCGGCGCAGGCCTGCGTGATTTTGCAGCGCCTGGGATTTACCGATGTGGCAAACCTTGCGGGCGGCATGCTGCGCTGGCGCGCGGAAGGGTTTGCGGTCGAGGGCGGGCGCCAGTAGATACCCGGATACCCGTGATTGACCTCAAAACGTGTGCTCGCCCTTGACCGTGATGCGATGCATCACGCGGCGATAGCCGTAGTAATCATTCACCGGATAGTGCAGCGCGCGGCGGTTATCCCACACCGCCATCGAACCCGCTTCCCAGCGAAAGCGGCAGGTGAATTCGGGCTTGGTGGCGTGGTTCATCAGATACAACAGCAGCGGCCGGCTTTCTTCCTCGGTCATGCCGACGATCTGCCGCGTGATGCCGATATGACAAAGGTACAGCGCTTTGCGTCCGGTTTCAGGATGATGCCGCACCAGCGGATGCTCAAACGGTTCGGCGTCCACCTCCGGCGCGGTCGGCGTCATGGCGGCCGGGCGTTTTTTCTTTTTGTCGTAGATGTTGATCGTGCGCAGGTTGGCAATCATCGCTTTCATGCCGTCCGATAACATGTCGTACGCCAAGTGCAGATTGGCAAACAGGGTGTCGCCGCCCACCGGCGGCACCTGTTTGGCGTAAAGCATCGTCACACGCGCGGGCGTCGGCGTGAACATCTGATCGGTGTGCCAGAGTTCGCCGAAGACCGTGGTGTCGTCTTCTTTTTTGACGATCTCGATAATCCCCGGCTGATCGGGCAGGCAACGCATATGCGGATGCAGATGAATTTCGCCCCAGCGCCGCGCAAACGCCATCTGCTGCGCCGGGGTGATGTGCTGGTCACGGAAAAAAATCACCCCGTGATCGAGCAACACCTGATTGATCGCGCGAAAGCGCTGGTTATCCATCTCACGCGATAAATCAACACCGTGAATTTCCGCGCCCATGCCGCCGGTGAGCGACCGAATGTCGAGCATGGCAGGTGTTTCATGTTGCTGCTTGAGAACAGAGGACATTTGAGCCTCCATGCGTCACGGATTACAAAGCACGGATTACAAAGCACGAATGGGCAATGTAGTCCTGCGCTTACCAACGGTCAACTGGCGCGACGCTACTGCTTGGCAAGACCCAGATCGGTCAGCGCGGGCCGCAGTCGCTTGTCTTCTGCGTGCAGGTACTTGAGAAAATCCGCGCTGTTAAGGTATTCCGCTTCCCACTGGTTCGACTCGACGAATGCCTTCCACGCCGGTGATGCCGCCGTTGCTGCAAGCACACCATCCCAGAACGCGGTGTGGCGCGGACTGAGCCCCTTGGCGCCGAACACACCGGCCCAGTTCTGCACGACAAGATCGATCCCCTGCTCCCGGAAGGTGGGAACAGATGCCAGTGCGCCGGTCAGCCGCTTCGGCGCGGCAACCGCCAGCATGTTGAGCTTGCCGGATTCCACATGCGGCAGAATATTGGACGCCACCGTGACGATGGCATCGACGTGGCCGCCGATCCCGGCAGTCATCAATTCGCCGCCCTGAAACGCGGTGATCCGCGCTTTCCGCGGATCGCCACCCGCAGCTCTGACCAAAAGTCCGGCCATGATGTGCAGCGTGCCGCCCATACTGTTGATGCCGATGCTGAACGTAGTGGAGTCGCGTTTCAGCCGTTCCATCAAATCGCGAGTGGATTTGATCGGCGATTCAGGGCGAACAGCCGCCGCCAGATACTGGTTGCCGAACAATGCGAGCGGTGTGAAATCAGTGTACTGAAACGTGCCGAGCCCCGTGATGTAGCGCGTCACCACCGTGGGCGAGGCTATGTAAAAGTAGTGCGGATCGCCCGCGTGTTGCGCGAGTACGGTCAATGCGACTTGCCCACCGCCGCCGGGACGATTGACCACATTGACCGGCACACTCAAGGCCTTGGTGTCCTGCCACACTTTTTGCAGCGAGCGCCCGGTGCGGTCCTGCGAGCTGCCGGGCGTCAGGCCGATCAGGATTTCGATAGTCTTTTCCGGCTTCCAGCTCTGCGCATGCGCCGCAGCGCCGGTCAGCGCGGCAATCCACAGCACCATCCGGGCGATGTCGTGTTTCATCGGTTTGAATAACTCATTCGTCTTTATAGCTCACATGCGCGGCCACGATGCGCCAGCCCTCGGGCATGCGGATCCACGCCTGACTTTGGCGGCCATTGCGGCCCGCGCGCGTAAACTCAATATTCGTCGTCGCCGCGTCGCGCCCGTAACTCGTGACCACGCTTTTGCCCACCACGCGCGCCACACTTTTCGGATCACGCGCGCCGCGATACGACGCAATCTCGGCATGGCCGTAGAGATTCTCACCGATACCATAACGCAGGGTCAGCGTGTGGTTCCAGAATAGTTCGTTCAGCACCGCGATATCGTTGTCGATAATGGCCTGCTGATAGCGGTCGAACTGCCGGGTGAGTTCGGTCAGCGTTTGCGGGTGGTTGATTTCCATGGATGTCTACTCGTTTATATGTGAGCGGCTATTTTGACGGCTGCCGAAGGCGAACGGTAGCACGATCACCGGGGTGTGCAAGTTGGTGCGTTACGTGGGTTTCAAGGGGGACAACGGTGTTTGTTCCCCGGGTGGCGGAAAGTTACGACTGACGTCGCTTGCGTTGCCGTTCTTGGAAATGTGATATTCTTACCAGGTATTACAATGCATCACACGGAGACTATTCATGGACACAACGTCGGTTACCAGCAAGGGGCAAGTCACCATTCCGAAACCACTGCGGCAGCAGTTGGGGCTGCGTCAGGGCAGCAAGGTCGAGTTTGTCCTGGTGGGCGATCACGTGGAAATGCGTGTTTTCAGCAAACCGGCAGAGGTCCCCGCCAGCGGTTTCGGCATGCTCAAAAGTAAACAGGCGGCGGTACCGGCAGATTTCGATCCAGCCGATTTGCTGGGGCGTGGCAAAGCGACCGGCAACACGGGGCGGCGCAAGTGATCGGACTCGATACCAACGTTCTGGCGCGTTATTACATACAAGATGATGCTGACGCCGAGGCGAAGAAGCAGCGGGAGGCCGCGCGTCGGCTCATGGAGTCGGGCAAACCCCTGATGGTTTGCAAGACCGTACTGCTGGAGTTGGAATGGGTGATGCGCGGGTATTACAAATTCTCAAGGGCACAGATTGCAGGGGTGCTGAATCATATTCTGGCGTTGCCCCAAGTCACCGTCGAAGATCGGGCGGGCATCGTCCAGGCGCTTTCCCATGGCGAAGCCGGGCTCGAATTGGCGGACGCCTTGCACCATTCCAGCTATCGTGATTGCGATAGTATGGCTTCGTTTGACGACAAACAATTCGCGCGGCGGGCAAAACGCATGGGGCTGACGCCGCATGTGGTTGTACCGGGGTAGCTTCGTTTCTGCGTGGCGTTATTACGATCTGGGCCGATGTTTTTTTGTGGATTTACAAAAGAGCTTGAACGATGAGCAACAAAAAATTCGCCAGCGTGTGGGACGCCATCGAGGACACGCCCGAAGCAGCGGAAAACATGAAGCTGCGCTCGGCATTGATGATGGCGCTCAAAGATCACATCGTTCGCGCGGGTCTGACCCAAGCGCAGGCCGCCAAGCGCTTCGGTGTCACGCAGCCGCGTGTTTCCGATCTCATGCGCGGAAAAATTGATTTGTTTGCCATTGATATCTTGGTCAACATGGCGATAGCCGCCGGGCTGCATGTGGAGATGCGGATTTTGGAGGCGGCGTAGGGCGGTTAACTTTGCCAAGCGAAAACGGATGCTCTGGCCCTAACTTTTTTCTAAAATTCATTTGAAACGCCCATGCCCGCGATGACTATGAAACCGGAGATCATCCTTCCGAGGCTTCCTGAAAATTTGGAGAACCTGCGAAAGGAGGAGGATAGAATCCGCACGCAATCGTTGCTGCACATCGACGGGGATGCTGCATTACTCAGCAGTCGCCAACATAGGCGACAGAAGGAGCTTTGAAGAATGAGCGGACAAGGTG
>JAYVQD010000595.1:0-13078 GCA_043777275.1 Nitrosomonadales bacterium | reverse complement strand
GCCGCCGTCAGGGTGGTCTTGCCGTGATCCACGTGCCCTATCGTTCCCACGTTTACGTGCGGCTTGGTCCGCTCAAATTTACCTTTGGCCATAGTCAGTCCTTGCTATCCGTTATAACCGATTGTTTTAAAATAACTTTTATGAGAAAACTTGATAAATTACGACGAAACCACGAAAAAACCCCACAAGCTGGCGCAATGCTAACAACGCCATCTCGCCCACAACTTACTCTGAATTCTGGTGCCCATGGCGCGGATTGAACGCACGACCTCTCCCTTACCAAGGGAGTGCTCTGCCACTGAGCTACATGGGCTACAGTACTAGTCTAAAACTACGCTTTAAACCAACTACCATCATTCCGCCACTCTTAAACCGTTCTAACGCCGATCCACCCAGCATGCCGAACCATGGAGCGGGTGAAGGGAATCGAACCCTCGTCGTAAGCTTGGAAGGCTTCTGCTCTACCATTGAGCTACACCCGCCTGATTCACCGCTCCACGCCACTCACTTTAGAGCAACTTCCACAAAAATCCAAAATCCATTTAAGTCTTTGATTTTTATTACAATATATGTCAAAAATCGCGGTATCTTTTCGATACAAATCAACTCACGCTTGCTTCACCGACCAGCTTCCCTAACTTCTACTAACTTACTTCACTATCTTGGTGGAGGAGGTTGGATTCGAACCAACGTAGACGCAAGGTCAACAGATTTACAGTCTGCCCCCTTTAACCACTCGGGCACCCCTCCGAACGAAACCGCCAATTATCGTTTTGTTTGCCTCCCCTGTCAATGAACTTCACTGAATCTTTGAATGGCCCGACGCAATTGAAACATTACAGGATTACCGCGATCACCAAAATACGCCGATGCGATCCGGCAATAGCCTGAAGTTATCGACCTCGCGCCGATGTTGCAGTGCACTCCAAAATAGAGAAAATATTCCCCGTAAGGATCATGAAAGCAAGCCCAAACAAAATGCGCGACAGTCGCGTTTTGTGATGGCATAATTCCGGCGCGGCAATCGCTTCCAGCACTGCATCCAAAATAAAACGAGGCTGCGCGATTTCGTGGTGTTTGAGTGGTTCACACAGAAATCCCCGAGGAGGGGGAGGTAGTTCAGTGCCGCATTCCGTGGCCGTCATTCCAAATTTTATACACGTTGGAGAGTTGAATGATTAAGAGCAAGAAAGACTTGTACGCAGGGTTGATGTTCACCGTGATAGGCGCGTTTTTTGCGCTTTGGGCGCTGAACTACAATATGGGAACCGCGCAGCGGATGGGACCGGCTTATTTCCCCAGCATTCTGGGATGGCTAACCGCTGGCCTAGGTGTAATCATCATGATTCGTGGCTTTACCACGCCCGATGTGGACCCCAATCCCATCAAATGGCATCCGTTGCTATTGATTAATGGCTCGGCTGTCATATTTGGGTTGCTGGTTGATCCGTTAAAAATAGGCTTTTTCGGCGCCGTGGTGGTTTCGGTCATCGTCTGCGCCTACGGCGGCTACGAGTTCAAATGGAAAGAAGCGCTTATCGAGGCTGCTGTCTTGATCCTGGTCTGCTGGGCGGCGTTCATTTGGGGCCTGGGCCTCCCGTTCCGCATGTTCCCGTGGTCTTGACCTCCCGTAAACCATTGAATGACTAAATCGAATTCGCATTCGTTCGGAGAAAATAACTCATGAAAAAAACCATTCTGGGATTTACGGCGGTACTGGCGCTAACCGCCACATCGCTCGCATTGGCGCAAGTCACCGGCAAACCTGCCGACTTCGTTGACCCGGGTCTGCTCAAGAACCTGGTTCTTGGCTTTTCGGTCGCGTTGAGCTGGACCAATCTGTGGTACTGCTTTATTGGCTGCTTTTTGGGCACATTGATCGGCGTGTTGCCGGGCATTGGTCCAGTCGCAACCATCGCGATGCTGCTGCCGATTACCTTCAACCTGCCGCCGATTCCGGCGCTGATCATGCTGGCCGGTATTTACTACGGTGCCAGCTACGGTGGCTCAACGACTGCGATTCTGGTTAACCTCCCCGGTGAATCTTCCTCGGTGGTGACCTGTATCGACGGTTACAAGATGGGACAGCAAGGCCGGGCCGGCCCTGCGCTGGCGATTGCGGCGCTGGGTTCGTTCTTCGCCGGCACCGTGGGCACCATCCTGATCGCCTTGTTCGGCCCGCCGCTGGCTGAGCTGGCGTTTGAGTTCGGCGCTGCGGAATACTTCTCGATGATGGTGCTGGGTCTGGTCGCCGCGGTGGTGCTGGCCTCCGGCTCACTGATCAAAGCGATTGCCATGATTCTCGTTGGCCTGCTGCTGGGTATCGTAGGCACGGACGTGAACTCCGGTATCGCGCGTTACAGCTTCGGCATCTCTGAATTGTCTGACGGTATCGGCTTCGTGTCGGTCGCCATGGGCATGTTCGGTTTCGCCGAGATCATCAGCAACCTTGAAGCCAAGCAAGCGGATCGTTCGGGCGCGAAGATTTCCGAAGTGACGAGCCTGATGCCCACCCGCGAAGACATCATCATGTCCATCGGCCCGATCCTCCGCGGAACAGCCCTCGGCGTAGTTTTCGGTATTCTGCCGGGTTCGCACACGGTTATTGCCGCGTTCTCTTCCTACACGCTGGAAAAGAAACTGGCCAAAGACCCGTCCCGCTTCGGCAAGGGCGCCATCGAAGGTGTTGCCGGTCCGGAAGCCGCCAACAACGCTGCTGCGCAAACCTGCTTCATCCCGCTGCTGACACTGGGTATCCCCACCGGTGCGGTGATGGCGTTGATGGTGGGTGCGATGACGATTCAAGGTATCGCGCCCGGCCCGCAGGTGATGACGCAAAAGCCGGATCTGTTCTGGGGCATGATAGCATCCATGTGGATCGGCAACGGCATGCTGGTGCTGCTCAACCTGCCGCTGATCCGCATCTGGGTGATGTTCCTGAAAATCCCCTATCGCATCCTGTTCCCCGGCATCTGCCTGTTCTGCTCCATCGGCGCCTATTCGCTGAACAATAGCGCGATGGAAGTGTATCTGGCGGCGGGCTTTGGCTTTTTCGGCTACTTCGCGTCCAAGTGGGGTTGCGAACCCGCGCCGCTGCTGCTGGGTTTCGTGTTGGGACCGCTGATGGAAGAAAACCTGCGTCGCGCCATGCTGATCTCGCGTGGAGATCCTTCGGTGTTCTTTACTCGTCCGATTTCGTGCGGCATGTTGATTGTCGCGGGAGCGCTGCTGCTGATGATCGTAGCGCCGCAACTCCGGAAAAAACGCGAAGAGGTACTCACCGAAGGCGACGGTCTGTAAGGGTTGTCTTAAAAATAAAAAACGCCGCGAAGTTCGCGGCGTTTTTTTGTGTTTTTTTTACCGCTACAACTTACTGCCCCCCAGTGCCGCTGATGCTGGTGCCGCCGCAGACAAAAATCGTCTGCCCGGTGATGTAGCCGTTTTCAACAGCCAGCAGAAACGCCACCATGCGCGCGATGTCATCCGGCGTGCCCACGCGTTTGACCGGAATGCTGTCGATCACGTGCTGCCGTTTCTCGCTGCCCAGCGGGTGCCCGTTGTCAAACAACGCTGATCCTACGGGCCCTGGCGCGATCACATTCATGGTGATGCCGTCGCCGGCGACCTCCAGACACACCGAGCGCGTCATACCCACCAGCGCGGCCTTGGCTGCCGAGTACACCACGCGCTGCGTCTTACCCATCATCGCGCGCGACGCCATACTCACAATGCGTCCAAACTTCGCCTCACGCATCCCCGGCACAAACGCCTTGGTCAATATCATTGCAGCGCGCACGGTCAGCGCCATCACATAATCCAAATCTTCGGGCGTTGCGCTTTCCAGCGGGCCGGGACGGTTCGCCCCCGCATTGTTGACCAGGTAGCGCACCCTGTATTGCTGCGCGATCTCAGCGGCGATTTCCGTCGTCTGTTGCGTATCGGAAAGATCAGCGCCCCTAAAGATAAGCCGCGCGTGCGCTATGCGCGGCGGTTTGCGCTGCAACGCAATAACGGTGTGCCCGCTATTCAGCAGACGCCGTGCGATGGCTTCGCCGATGCCCGCGCTCGCGCCAGTCACTACCGCCACTTCTTCCATGCGTCACTCCCTGTGGATTCATTTTGTTGCGCGATTATAGGCCGCATGGTGCAAACCACTTGGCTCGGCTTGCGGCTTGTTACACTAATGCCTCAACCGATTTCCAAAACAAAAAAATGTGCCGCTCGTCGCCATACCCCCGATGAATTCCCGGAACCTCGTGTGACCGCCGCCAAACCCGTGCGCGCACTGGCGCCGTTCCGCCTGCGCAGCTTTCGCATGCAGTGGCTGGCCGACCTCTCGACGTCGTGGGCGTTCGAGATGGAGACCATCATGCTGAGCTGGTACATCCTGGTTGAGACCCAATCGGTATTGCTGCTTACGTTGTTTGCCTCGACGCAATACATCGGCACGCTGCTCTCGCCGGTGTTCGGCGTGATGGGCCACCGCGTCGGCAACAAGCGCGTGTATTGCGCCATGCGCGCGTGCTACACCACGCTCGCCGCGATCATGATGCTGCTGGTGTTGACCGGGGCGCTGACACCGTTGTACGTGTTCATCATTTCCGCGCTGTTGGGTATGGTGCGCCCTTCCGATCTGGTGCTGCGCTATTCGCTGATCGGCGAAACCATGCCGCTGGATCAATTGATGGGGGCCACCAGCGTCTCGCGCACCACGCAGGATTCCGCGCGCATCATGGGCGCGCTCGCCGGTGCGGGCATCGTCGCAACGCTGGGCATGGGCATTGCGTACGTGGCCGTCACCTGCCTCTACGCCACCAGTTTTTTACTCAGTCTGCGCGTGGGCGGCGTGGGCGGGACCGCCGGCGCGCGCCCTGCCGCGCACCCCCGCACAGACGGCGAACACCCCGAACGTCGCCTGCCCGCCCTCTCGCTATGGCGCGACCTGCGCCAGGGCGCCGCGCATGTGTGGCACGCCCCGCAACTGCTGGCGGCGATGTCGCTCGCATTCCTGGTCAACCTCACGGCGTTTCCGCTGACCAACGGCCTGTTGCCGTACGTCGCGAAAGCGGTTTACCACACCGATCAAACGGGCCTGGGCTATCTCGCCGCGAGCTTCTCGTTCGGCGCATTGATGGGATCGATTGCGCTAAGCCGCTTCGGACACGCGCTGCCGCCCGCGCGCATGATGATCGGGTTTTGCCTGGTGTGGTATGGCATGACGCTGATCTTTGCGCAGATGTCCGGCCCTGCCGGCGGCATCCCCATGCTGATCCTCGCCGGTCTGGCGCAAAGCCTCGGCATGGTGCCGATGTCGGCGATGCTGCTGAGAAACTCCGACGCACAATTTCGCGGTCACGTCATGGGCATTCGCATGCTGATGATCTACGGCGTACCCATCGGCCTGATGATCTCAGGCCCGCTGATCAGCGCTTTTAGTTTTCGCGCCACGGCCACGCTCTATTGCGTGATCGGTCTGGTGTGTACCGTGCTGATCGCCCTGCGTTGGCGCGCGCACATATGGAATCTCGACGCGCCCGCGAATAAACGATAACCCGGCCAAGCAAAACCGCGCACTCACTTTCGCTCACTATCTCTTTGGGATCAAAATCTGTGTTTGCGTAATGATCGCCACGCGGCTGCCGTCACCCGAGTTGGTGATGGTCGTTTGCCACACCATCGTCGTGCGGCCCACATGCAGCGGAATCGACACCGCTTTCAGTATCGGCCCCACGCCCGCACCGAGAAAATTGGTTTTTGATTCGAGCGTGGTGGTGACATACCCTTCGGGCAGATTCATCACCGTGCCGGCTGCACCGATGCAATCGGCGAACGCCATCAGCGCGCCGCCATTGGCGCGCGCGTTGCGGTTCAGAACAATCGGCTTTACCGGTAATTCCGCAACCATTTTTTTCTTGCTGGCGAACGTGATCTTCACACCCATCGCGCGCGGCAAACCGCCGCCGAAGCCTTTGAGCTTTTCGGGCACGGCGCCCAACGGGGGTTTTGCTTTGGATTTTTTTGTATTAGCTGAGGCAGGCATAGTTAAATTATTCAATAAAAACAAATAGTTACGATATAAACGCTATAACGCTGAATCGACTGAAATGCCGGCATCTTTGATGACGTCGCGCCAGCGAGCGCTTTCGCTTTTTATTTTGTCGTGCATGCCTTGCGGCGTGCCGCTCTCGGGCTCAACGCCTTGCAGCAGCAGACGCTTTTCGAAATCCGCTGAACCGCCGGGCGGCGATTCAACATCATCACTGTCCGCGCAGAAATTCCCGCGTGTGATGAGCGACATCGGCGGCGCGGTAGTGCCTATAACCCTGGCTGGTTTTGACCAGGCCGCGTTCGATATTCATCAACGCTTAATCCGACCGTATGCCGTTTTCCTTCACCACCTTCGACCAGCGCGTCATTTCAGCAACCACGAACTTCGTCATCGCCTGCGGTGTGCTGACCACCATATCCATGCCGAACTGCTCGGTGAGTTGCTTGCGCAGTTCCGGCTGGTTGTAGGTTTTCACCAGTTCGCCATGCATTTTGTTCAGCAGCGGCTGCGGTATGCCTGCGGGCGTGACGATGCCCCACCACGCTTGCGCCGTCAGTCCCGGCAAGCCGCTCTCGATCAACGTTGGCGTATCCGGGTTGGTATGCGAGCGTTTATCACCGGTGGTAACCACCGGGCGCAAACGCCCCGCGCGAATATGCGGGCCGGGCACGGCAACCGACGTCACCGCGAAATCAATCTGTCCGCCAATCGCATCCGTGGTGGCCGGGCCGCCACCCTTGTACGGGATGTGAATCATTTTGATACCGGCCTGCTGCTGCACCAGCATCATCGCCAGGTGTCCCAAACTTCCGCTGCCCACGGATCCAAACGTCAACGTCGCCGGTTTCGCCTTAGCCAGCTTTACCACGTCATCGAAACTCTTGAATGGCTTGGCCGGATTGGTGGTCAACACCATCGGCGCGGTACCCACCAGCATTACCGATGCCAAATCCTTCAGCGTGTCGTACGGCAGATTCGGAATCAGCGACGGATTTACCGCATGCGTGTCGAACACAAATACATAGGTGTAACCATCCGGCGTGGATTTGGCGCCCAACGCCGTGCCAATCGCACCCGAACCGCCCGTGCGGTTATCCACGACAAACTGTTGACCCAGCGCCGCGTTGAGCCGCGCGCCGGTCAAACGCGCCAGCGGATCGACCGAACCGCCCGGCGGAAACGGCACAATGAAGCGCACCGGCTTGTTAGGCCAGTCCGCAGCTTGCTGTGCGTGGACGTGCGCGGCCACGCAGACAAAGCCCAACGCCATCGCGAAAGGCACTGCACGCTGAATAACGTTCCTCATAGCGACCCTCAGGGAGACCCCCGTAGCGATAGTAATGTAAGTATTTGTTTTCATTGAATTTTTTACTACCTGGTTGCTGTCCAGTTACCGCTGCCATCGCTGCCTTTGTAAATACCAACGATGGCGTTGCCGGTGACGCGGCCCGTGTATTGCGCGCCGGCGGCAGTAAACGAAATTTGATCGCCCAGCATTTTGGAATCTGAGATGATCGCATTCACATTGCCGCGCGCCAGATTGCCACTCAACATTTGATATTCCTGCTTCAACGTCAAATCGCCGCGCGAGGTTTTCCACGTGCCCGTCATTTTCGCCGGAACAATCCACAGATACGCCGTACACCACGAGGTGCAGTCGCCGCCGGCGGCGATCTTTTCATCTTCTTTCCAGTCACCCATGGTGAAGGAATTGGAAACAATGCGCGTACCCGGCTTCATGTCGAGCAGCGTAGGCCGCAACTTCACATTCAGATCGGGCAGCAGGAACAGCGTAATCACGGTTGCCTGCATATAGTCCTTCTTGCTGGCCTCGGTGAAAATGTCGCCGTGCTTGAAAATCGCCTTGTCGGCCACGCCTTCTTTTTGCGCGGCGCGCCGGGCGAGTTCAACCATGTCGGCGTTGTACTCGATGCCGTAGGCCTTGCCACCGCGCTTGGCGGCGGTAATCACCGTGCGGCCGTCGCCCGAGCCCAGATCATAATGAACATCGGCGGTCGTCAGCTTCGCCATGTCAAGCATGCGATCCACCAGTGCCTGCGGCGTGGGCACCCACACCACATCCTTGCCGGACTGACCGACGCTCGGCTCATATTCCTTTTTAGCGGCTTGCGGCTGGGCCAACGCGACGCCTGAAAAAATCGACAGCAAAAGTATCGTCCAAAAACGACGGGAATTCACGAACATGGAGCGTCTCCGTTTGTGTGTAAAAGCGAATGCGCATGATACCGGATTCGCCTCTGGCGCGGTGCTATCATAAGTTATTCGCACGTCACTCAACGCAGTCCAGAAAGGAGCCTTTATGGCGTTGTCTCCCGCCGCTTCAGCAGCCAAGCCTGACGAACTCTCGTTTATGTATTTCCCCGAAGATTACCGCTGGTCGCACGGCATGTTGATCGGGCTGAATTCCGCGCCATGGGGCGGCGCGGAAATCGATGAAGTCAATCGCATTGGCCTGCGGCTGAAAGGCCGAGTGGGTGACGACACCGCGTGGTTTACCGAGTGGGCGCGTGAAGCGCGCAAAGTCGAAGATGCCGGCCGCGCGCACATTGCCGCGGGCCGGCGTACCACCGGCGCGCAATATCTGTTTCGCGCATCAAATTATTACCATGTCGGCGAACGTTTTCTGCAACCCAAAACGGACGGCCTTGCCGCCTACAAACGCGGCGTGGATTGTTTCAGAGACGCCGCGCAATTGATCCATCGTCCGAAAATAGAACACGTCGAAATCCCCTACGAAGGCGCGTCACTGCCCGCGATCCTGATCCACGCGGAAAACGTGGGGCACCAAGGGCCAACACCCGCGATGGTGTTCTTCGACGGCTTTGATGTCACCAAAGAAATTCAGTATTTCAAAGGCGTGCCCGACCTCTCCGCGCGCGGCATCGCCTGCCTCATCGTCGATGGCCCCGGCAACGGCGAGGCCGTGCGCTTTCGCAATCAGTGGCTGCATCACGAAACCGAACGCTACGGCACAGCGGCCTACGAATTTCTCGCTGCACGCAAGGAGATCGACCCCAAGCGCATCGGCGTCATGGCCATCAGCCTCGGCGGCTACTACGCGCCGCGCGCGGCGGCCTTTGAGCAACGCTTCGCCGCCTGCATCGCCTGGGGCGCGCAGTGGGACTACTGGGAAATCTGGCGTGCCCGCTTTGAAAAACTCGACAGCGGCAAGCTGCCGTCGCTGTCGGTGGCGTGGCAGCATTTGCTGTGGATATTCAACGTCAAAACGCGCGATGAAGCGATGAAAAAACTCGAAGGCTTTCGCCTGGACGGCGTAGTGCAGAAAATCACCTGCCCGTTTTTGATGGTGCATGGCGAAGGCGACGAACAAATCCCGCTGCCGGTGGCGCAAAAATGTTTTGATGCGGTAGGCTCAAAAAACAAAACCTTCAAACTGTTCACCCGCGAAGAAGGCGGCTACCACCACTGCCAGATCGACAACGCCAGCATCGGCGTTGCGGCGATGTGGGATTGGCTGGAGTCGGTGTTTTTCGTTGCGCGGTAGATACTGACATCACAAGCATTTGCCACAGAGGGCACAGGGGACACAGAGAACCCCGTCTTTGACTTTCCTCTGTGCCCTCTGTGCCCTCTGTGCCCTCTGTGCCCTCTATGGCAAAAAGGGTTTATCAATTTTTAATCAACGGAGCAATCATGGCCATCTTCCCCAATCACACCAAACAACAACTCGAAGCCGGCAAGCTCGCGCTCGGCATGGGCATGCGCGTGATGCGCACCGTCGATGCCGGCATGATCGCCAAGAACACCGGCTTTGACTGGCTGTTCATCGACATGGAACACAGCGCGCTCGACGTTGATCTCGCCTCGCAAATCGCCATCGCCGCGCTGCCGATGGGTATCACCCCCATCGTGCGCGTGCCCGGCAAGGAACATCACCACGCCTCGCGCCTGCTCGATTCGGGCGCGCAGGGCATCGTGGTGCCGCACGTTGATACCGCCGAAGAAGCCGCGCGCGTGGTATCGCATTGCAAATACCCGCCGGTGGGCCACCGTTCGGTAGTGGGCGCGCTGCCGCAGTTCGGCTATGCAGCCATGTCAGTCGGAGAATCCACCAAAATCGCCAACGCCGAAACGCTGGTGATCGTGATGGTCGAAACGCCCACCGCGATTGAGAACGCCGACGCCATCGCCGCCGTACCCGGCATCGACGTAGTGCTGATCGGCACCAACGACCTCTGCGCCGAACTCGGCATCCCCGGCCAATTTGCCGACCCCAAAGTAGAAGACGCCTACCGCAAAGTCATCGCCGCCTGCAAAAAGCACGGCAAGCATCCCGGCATGGGCGGCGTGTACGACCCGAAGTTGATGGAAAAATACATCGGCTACGGCATGCGCTTTATTTTGAGTGGCGGCGATTTATCGTTTTTGATGGCCGGGGCAAAGACGCGTACGGAATTTTTGCACGGCGTTAAGTTGTAGCCCTTGCTACGGCCTACACGCTCTTGCGATAGCAGCCCGTAGCGCAAGGCAACAAAGAAAACCCAACCGCACCCACGAAAACCCGCATGTATCCCCGCCGGCTTTTCCTTCTGCTGTTCACCACGTTCCTGGCAAGTTGCGCGACCGACCAGGGCGGCTTCACCGGAATCGTCGCACCGCCCGCGGGGCAGGCTGTCATCTATGTCTATCGCACCGACCTTTACCTGAGTCACGATCCCAGTCTTGCGCCCGACGTGCGAATCAATAACCAGAACATCGGGACATTGCACCGGGGCGGTTACTTTCGGGTGGTGATGAATTCGGGTCCGGCGGTGATCGCGCTGTATGCTCGCGAAAATAACGAAGACACATTCTGGCGCGCGATGTCCACGGCGGTGGTGAATCTAGAGTTAGCGCCCAATAGCACCCATTTTGTCGAATTCACGCTGAATCGTAACCAATTTTCTTTTGCGGCAAAGCCCGCGGACACCGCACAGCGGGCGCTGTCGCAGTTGCGTCCACTGAACTGACTCATTAATTCATTGCGGCGAGCGGCACGCCGCGCCCGTGGTATTCGCCTGTTCCGCCAGGCCGAACAGTAACCGCGCGCCGCATGTCGAGCCGAACATGCGTGCCTGGCTGTGTGCGACGCCAATGACTTCAAACACTTGCCGGTTCAGCACCAGTGATGTGTTGGCGAGATGGCGTTCGTGGCGGATGTAGTTTCGACCGCGTTCAAGACGATTACTGCCGCCGGCCTGCGCGCCGCAGGATTTGTCCAGTTGCACATGATCGGGATCGATATCCGCGGTTCCCAGCAGCACTGCTACCTCACGTGCGGCGTAGCGGCGAAACAGCATCTGCGGGGCCGGCGGTGCGTCAGTCGCATACGGCGGCAGCTTTTGCAATCCGTAGCGATAATCGTTGTAGCCCGGACACAGCTTCTCGTCATAGAGTGCGAATGCGGCACTGCTCGCAACCGGACGCTCGTTGGTGAAATACAGAAACGACGAAGGATTGGCGACGATATAACGCGGCTGCACGCCCACCGCGCGCAGTTTTTCGTCCACGCCGTTGAGCACCGAATAGCGGTGCACCAGTTGCCCGCCTGCCGAATGTCCGGCCAGCACTACGCTTTGCAGCGCAGGAAATTTCGCGCGGTCGGTGAACAACATCAACAAATCATCTATCGGTTCAAACGCGCTCAGGGCGCGCGGCCAGTTCGCCGCGTCTTCGCCCCGATTCCAGCGGCTGTCCCGCCACAACGGCAGACCGCTGATGTCGTGACGCGCGCCGTCCTCCGCGACAAAATAATTGGGTGCAAGCAGCAAGGTTTCGTCTTCCATGCCACTGGCCCGCAGCGATGCATGCGCTGCCGCAAAGTAACCCGCGCCATTGCGGCCCATGCCGTGGAACACCAGCACAGCGCGCCGCACGGTCTTCAGATCGCCGTGCAGCGGCTTGTTGCCGTAGACCGCAAACGGATAACGCGCCCCGGCGGCACCCAATTCAATACGCTGCCACTTCACTTGCGCGTGAGCGAGATTTGCCATGCCGACGCAGCACACAACGCTCCAGCAAGCGACGCAGAGGCGAATAAAATAACTTTTACTAAACAGATACTTACGTAACATCATCTCAGCGTGAACGCGTAGCGCTCCACTCGCGGCTGGCGCCACCCGCGACTGCCGTGCCGGTAATCGTGCCGTCCGCCACCGTGCCGGTGTACTGCGCCCCGCCTGCGCTAAAACTGATTTGATCGCCGCGCAATTTGCCGCCAGTGACCAATGTCGAAACACCGCCTGCGTTGATCGAGCCGGAGACTTTCTGGAATTCCTGCTTGAAGCTGATGTCGCCCTGCGTTGATTTCCATACGCCTTCCACTTTTGCCGGCACAATCCACAAGAGCGCCGTGCGGTAGTAGCTGGAGCCTTCATCGCTGGCCGCCGTGCCGGTTTCGTCGGCTTCCCATTCGCCCATGGTGAAGGTATTCGAGACGATGCGCGTGCCGGGCTTCAAGCCGAGAATTTTCGGACGCAGTTTGAGATTGATATCGGGCAGCAAAAACATGGTGATCACGCTCGCCTGTGAAAAATCAGTCTCGAACAAATCGGCCTTCATGAAGGTGGCGCGTTCACTCACGCCTTCTTTCGCAGCAGCGGCCTTCGATAACGCCACCATGTCGGGATTGTATTCGATGCCCAGCGCCTTGATACCGCGCCTGGCCGCGGTGATAACCGTGCGGCCATCGCCCGAACCCAGATCAATCACATAATCTTTCGGCGTGGCCTTGGCCATGTCGAGCATTTTGTTCACCAGCGCCTGCGAGGTCGGCACCCACACCACGTCTTTGCCCTCTTGCCCGACTTCGGGTTTAAATTCCTTCGCAGGCTGGGCGTGCGCGGCGGCCATAAAAAACGATGGGAACGATATACACGACAGGCACGCAAAAATAGAAAACCAACGCAATGTCTTCACAAAAAATCTCCCGGTAACATTCAGAATGAAAGCATGAGGCAAACCTCTGCACCGTAAGTTAGTGCTAACGCCCGCGCGACGCGCTCCACG
>JAYVQD010000594.1:0-13085 GCA_043777275.1 Nitrosomonadales bacterium | reverse complement strand
CCTGCTCCTGGCGCCCGCGCTGGCCTTCGGCGCGGGCGATCATGTCAAACTCGATCGCGCGCCGGTTAACCTGCACGACAACGCGTCACTGCAACGCGGTGCGGCCTTGTTCGTCAACTACTGCCTGAATTGCCATAGCGCGAATTACATGCGCTACAACCGGCTTGCGGATATCGGCTTGAACGACGCCGAGATACTCGGCAACCTGGTGCAACCGTTCACCGGCGGCAAAGTCGGTGATCTGATGAAGAACACCATGGACGCCGGCGAGGCCAAGGTATGGTTTGGCGCGCAGCCGCCCGATCTCACGGTGATTGCGCGTTCGCGCGCCTCCGGCGACGGTTCGGGCGCGGATTGGCTCTACACCTATTTGCGCACGTTCTACCGCGATCCGTCGCGCCCGACCGGCTGGAACAACGCCACCTTCCCCAACGTCGGCATGCCGCATGCGTTGTGGGAGCTGCAAGGCGAGCAATCGATGAAGGCCGCCGAAGTGCGCGCCGATGGTTTTATGAAAGCCGTGGAAAAACCGGCCCTCGTCAAACCCGGCAAGCTGTCGGTGCTGGAATACGACCGCGCGGTGGGCGATCTGGTGAACTACATGGTGTATATGGGCGAGCCCGCGGCGAACAGCCGCAAGACGATCGGTTTGATCGTGCTGGGCTTTTTGTTCGCGCTGATTGGCCTGGTCTATGCGTTGAAGGCCAATTTCTGGAAAGACGTACACTGATTTACGTGCATCGCGAAGCGGATTGCTGCGCCTGCGTGGCTCTCCGCCCCGCGCCTCACGTTTTACGCCTCACTTAGGTAATGCTCATATGATGACTCTCTATTCCGGCACCACGTGCCCCTTCAGCCAACGTTGCCGCATCGTGCTCTACGAAAAAGGCATGGATTTCCAGATCGTTGACGTTGATCTGTTCAACAAGCCGGAAGACCTCGCGGTGATGAACCCGTACAACCAGGTGCCGGTGCTGGTGGAGCGCGATCTGATTTTGTATGAGTCGAACATCATCAACGAATATATCGACGACCGTTTTCCGCATCCGCAGTTGATGCCGGCCGACCCGGTGATGCGCGCGCGCGCGCGGCTGTTCCTGTATCGTTTTGAGAACGAAATGTTCGGTCACGTGCATGCCATCGAAAAGGGCACGCAGAAGCAGGCCGAAAAAGGCCGTCAGGTGATTCGCGATGCGCTGACGCAGATTGCGCCGGTGTTCGCCAAGCAAAAGTTCATGCTGGGCGAAGAATTCACCATGCTCGACGTGGCGATTGCGCCGCTGCTGTGGCGGCTCGACCACTACGATATTCAATTGCCCAAACAGGCCGCGCCGCTGATGAAATACGCCGAGCGCCTGTTCAGCCGTCCCGCGTATATCGACGCGCTCACCGCGTCGGAAAAAGTCATGCGTAAGTAGTCCGCTGAAGCAAAAGTCGTATGCCCGAACGCTCCACCAAACCGTATCTGATCCGCGCGATCCACGAGTGGTGCGCTGATAGCGGCCTCACGCCGTACCTGTCGGTGCGGGTGGATGAGAATACCCGCGTGCCGATGGAGTTCGTCAAAGACGGCGAAATCGTGCTCAATCTGGGTTACGACGCCACGCACAAGCTCACTATCGGCAACGACGGGGTGCAATTCTCGGCGCGCTTTAGTGGCGTGTCGCGCGAGTGTTCGATCCCGATGTACGCGGTCGCCGGCATCTTTGCGCGAGAGAACGGTCAGGGGTTGTTCTTTGCGCCGGAAGCGGCCGCCGATGCGGGCGCTGATGCCGCAATTCCAGTGTCGTCGCAGTTGCCGCCAGAAACCACCGAGCCGGAATCTCCACCGCCGCCTGCCACGCCGCCGCGACCGAAATTGCAGATCGTAAAATAAATCTCAACGGGGAGGTCGCCATGCCAGGTTCGACGGTTTATTGCGGTCTAAGCACGGCATTGCTGCTGTTGGTGGGCATCAACGCGCATGCCGCCGATGCGCCCTTTCCAGCCAAACCGATACGCTTCATTCTCGGCTACCCGCCCGGCGGCGCCAGCGACGCCGTAGCGCGCCTGCTGGTGGGGCCGATGACCGCGCGCCTGGGGCAGCAAATCGTTATTGATAATCGTCCCGGCGCGGGCGGCAATATCGCCGGGGAAATCGCAGCGCGCGCCGCACCCGACGGGCACACCTGGTTTCTCGGCAACAACGGCATTCTTGCCACCAATCAGGCGCTGTATCAAAAGATGCCGTTTGATTCGTTGCGTGATTTCGCCACGGTGGTGTTGATCGCCACGCAGCCCAGCGTGCTGGTGACGCATCCGTCGTTGCCGGTGAAAAACGTCAAGGATCTGGTCGCGCTGGCAAAGGCGCGGCCCGGCCAGTTGAACTACGCGTCGTCGGGCACCGGCACGGCGGGGCATCTTGCCGGCGAGTTGTTCAAAGGACTTACAGGCGTGAGCTACCAGCACATTCCGTACAAAGGCGGCGGGCCGGCGGTGATCGATGTGGTCAGCGGCCAGGTGCATTTCATGTTTGCCACCGCAGCCTCGGTGATACCGCACACGCGCACCACGCGCTTGCGCGCGCTGGCGGTGACCTCGGCGCAGCGCTCGCCCTCCGTGCCCGAATTGCCGACGGTCGCCGAGTCCGGCATCGCGGGTTTTGAAGCGCTCACATGGCACGGCGTCGTCGTGCCAGCCGCGACGCCTGCGCCGGTGATTGCAAAAATCAATGCCGAATTCAACGCCGTGCTGGCCACCAGCGAATTGAGAGACCGTCTCGCCACGCAAGGGGTCGAAGCGCGCGGCGGCAAGCCGGAGGAATTCGCGGCATTTCTGCGTGCTGAAATTCCCAAGTGGAGCAAGGTGGTGCGCGATTCCGGCGCGAAAGCGGATTGACGCGTTCGCCGCTGTGTCGCTCAAACAAAATACAATAAAAACAAATACTTATGTCCGGTCTATCGTGCGCGATGGGCTTGCCATAGAATACGGCCACTTCATCGTAACCAGAACAACAACAGCGTAGCCAGTAGTAACGATGAATCCCGCGCAGACGTTCACCCCAAAAGGAGCACGATCATGATGTCACCTGATGAGATAGCCAAACTGATCCCAGCCGAAACCGCCAAGTTCCGCTCGCCGATACCCACGCAGCCGGTGTCGAGCGACGAATTCACGCCCGGCCCGCAGTCCGCCAAGCAGCGCGAGTTTGAAGCGCGCGTCAAGAAAATCGGCAGCGAACTCGCCAAGCATCAAGGCGTATCGCGCCGCACCTTTTTCCAGGGCGCCGCCGGCATGGCCGCCGCCTTCGTGGCGATGAACGACACCTTCGGTCCGTTTTACGACGTGAGCCGCGCCGAGGCCGCCACGCCGGAAATGGCCAACGAGCGCGCGAAGGCGCTCAAGGGCCAGTTCATCATGGACATGCATACGCACTACCTGCGCGACGACACGCGCATCCAGGGCTTCATCCGCCAGCGCGAGGCGGTGGGCAAGGCGGGCTGGAACCCGGCGCTCGCCGGCAAGCCGCAGACCATCGAGGACTTGAAGTTCGCCAATTACTTCAAAGAGATTTACATGGACAGCGACACCAAGGTGGCGCTGATTTCAGGCTCGGGTTCGGAAGACGCGCGCGACTGGTTCCTCACCAATGAAATGAAGGCGCAGACGCGCGCCGACGTGAACAAGAAGGCCGGCGCCAAGCGCATGTTCTCGCACGCGATCGTGATGCCGGGCATGCCGGGCTGGATGGATAAAGTCGATAAGGATTACGAAACACTCAAGCCCGATGCGTTCAAGGGCTACACCGTCGGCGACAACACCAACAAGCATCTGGCCAAGCACCCGTGGCATCTCGACGACGAGAAGCTGATGTATCCGTTCTATGAAAAACTGGTGAAGTGGAGCAAGACCACGCCGAGCCTCGCCAATGTGTGCGTCCACAAGGGCCTGTATCCGCCCGCGACCGCGAAGGAGTTCCCGTATCTGATGAACTACGCGGACGTGCGCGACGTGGCCAAGGCCGCCAAGGATTGGCCGCAACTGAATTTCGTCATTTATCACTCCGGGTTCCGTTACGTCGGCGGCTCGTGGCCCGTGGGCTGGGAGCAGTTCGAGAAAACCGGCCGCATTGATTGGGTGACCGATCTGGCGGAAATCCCGTCCACCTACGGCGTGAAAAACGTCTATGGCGACCTGGGGCAGATTTTCGCCCAGAGCACCATCGCCGAGCCGCGCCTGTGCGCCGCGATGATGGGCCAGCTCATCAAGGGCCTCGGCGCCGACCACGTGGTGTGGGGCAGCGATGCGGTGTGGACCGGCGCGCCGCAGTGGCAGATCGAGGCGCTGCGCCGCCTGGAAATCCCCGAGGAAATGCAGAAAAAATACGGCTTCAAACCGATGGGTGCCGCTGATGGCCCGGTTAAAAAGGCCATTTTCGGCGAGAATTCTGCGCGTTTGTATAAGTTCACACCGCAACAGCGCGCCGCGCTGGAAAACGACGTGGTCGCGGTGGCGAAAACCAACTACGAGCAGTTCGGCGAAGGCCGTACCAATCTGCGTTACGGTTATATGCAAAAGCCGGCGGCGTAAAATCGTTGGTTGAATGTAAAATGGCGTCACCCCTTCGTATGGCGTGACGCCATTTTTTTATCTGATGATTCTGGATTTTAGGAGACCGCCATGACCCGCCGCTACGACGCCAAAAAGTTCACCATCGCGCATCTGCGCGCCACCGCCGAGAAATTCAAGAACTGGGGCAAGTGGGGCCCGGACGATCAGGTGGGCACGCTCAATTACATCACGCCGCAAAACATCATCGACGCCTCGCGCCTGGTGCGCAAAGGCAAAGTGTTTTCGCTGGCGCTGAACTTTGATCGCACCGGCCCGCAGAAAGGCCTGTGGGGCAATCGCTTCAACCCGATTCACACCATGCTCGCCACCGGCACCGATGCCGTCGCCGGCAATCAGGACAAAGGCGGTTTACGCTACGCCGACGACATGGTGTCGCTGCCGCTGCAATGCGGCACGCAGTGGGATGCGCTGGGCCACATTTTTTACGACGATAAAATGTGGAACGGCTACGACGCCAAGCTCGTCGATACCAATGGCGCGCAAAAAAACGGCATCCATAAAACCCGCGACAAAATGGCCGGGCGCGGCGTACTGCTCGACATGGCGCGCCATCTGGGAAAAGAATATCTCGAAGACGGTGAAGCCATCACCAACGACGATCTCGACGCCTGCGCCAAAGCGCAAGGGGTGGAAATCAAGCGCGGCGATTTTGTGATCGTGCGCACCGGGCAAATGGAAAACCGTCTCAAGACAGGCGAGTGGGGCGGCTATGCGGGCGGTGATGCGCCGGGTCTGGCGTTCGAGACGGCGGAGTGGATCCACAAAAAAGAAATCGCCGCGATATGCACCGACACCTGGGGCTGTGAAGTGCGCCCGAACGAAACCGATGACGCCTCACAGCCGTGGCACTGGGTGGTGATCCCGATGATCGGCATCACCATGGGCGAGATTTTTTATCTCAAGGACTTGGCCGACGATTGCGCGGCGGACAAGGTGTACGAATTCTTCTTCTGCGGGCCGCCGTTGCCGATTACACGGGCGGTCGGTTCGCCGATTAATCCGCAGGCGATTAAGTAACGCTCGCGGCGGTTTTGCACGGGAACAGCGCGCCGGCCACGCTGCGAAGGTCGGTGCGCTTGAGGCGGCAAAATCAATGCGGCGAGTAACGAAATTTCTCCAGTTTCGCTTCATCCAGCTTCAACCCCAGTCCTGGCGTATCCGGCAGCTTCAAACTGCCCGACGAAATATCGAGCCGCGTCGTCGTCACGCTGTCCACCACCTTGAGCGGCCCCACGCATTCGAGCCCGGCCAGCACATTGCGCGAGGTGGCCGATAGCATGCACTCCGCCATGGTGCTGGGGTCCAGTCCGAAGCCGTGGCCGATGACGCAGGGTATGCCTGCGGCTTGGGCGGTGGCGATCATGTGTTGCGCGCGCAGTATTCCGCCGGCCTGCTTGATGCCGAATTTCACATAGTCGGCGGCGCCGGCCTTGATTACCGCCATCAGGCTGGCGTGATCGCTCACCGATTCGTCGGCCATGACCGCGATGCCGCCTTCGCGCCGCACTTTGGCGAGACCGGCGATGTCGTGCTGTGGCGCGGGTTGCTCGAAGAGTTGCATGTCGTACTGTCTGACCATTTTCGCCAGTTGGATCGACGTGTCCGCGTCGTAGAGACAGTTCGCGTCCATGCGCAGCTTCATGCTGCCGCCCACCGCCGCGCGCACCGCCGCGACACGGTCGTGATCCGCCTGAATACCGCCGCCGCCGACCTTGATTTTCGCCGACTTGAAACCGGTTTTTTGCCAGCGCAAAGCTTCCTTTGCCGCTTCGTCCGGCGGCAGTGCGCCGATCCAGCCGTTGAATTGCACCTCCGGCATGACGGCGCCGCCCAGATAAGTGTGCAGCGGCACGCCGTGAAGCTGCGCGGCGAGTTCGATGCAGGCCATTTCCACCGCCGCGCCCGCACCGGGCTGCGTGGGCACGAGTTTGTCGAGCAACTCCATAAGCTTGTGGATGTTCAGCGCGTCCAGTCCCACGACCGCTGAAGCCATGCGTTCACGCAGTGCCGCGGCAAGCTCGGCCGCGGTGCCCGGCGATCGGGCGGCGGCGGAAGGCTCGATGCTGCTGATGCCGATTGCACCGCTAGCCGCCGTAAGTCGAATCACCACGCACTTGGTGACTTGCTTGGCGATGCCGGCGCTGGTGAACGTGCCCGCGAGGGGCATTTCGATCGGAAAGACTTCCATGCGTTCTATCGTATGCTTCACGGGGAGGGTTCTCCTGGAGGGGTAATTGTGCGATATTTTCAGTTAGCGGGGTTTGCGCCGACGGATCTCTTCGATTACGGCCGAGTTGTCCCAATCACCTTCCCCCGCCGCCACACAGCCATCAACGATGCTGACGTAAGTTTCCGCCAGCGGCAATCCCTGCCCACGCGCTTTCGCCTGTTCCAGCATTAACAAAAAGTCCTTGCGCGTCTGGGTAATGAACCCATGCGGGGAGAAATCGCCGCTGACCATTTTCGGACCTTTGATATCCATCACCTGCGATTGGGCGGCGGATTCGCGCGCTACTTTCAAAAACGCGCCGGGGTCTAACCCGAGCGTTTGCGCGAACACCAAGCCCTCGGCGAGCGCGGCACGATTAACACCGAGTATCAAATTGATGGCTAATTTGGCGCGGCCGCCGTTGCCCGCAGCCCCTAAATGATGACGGCGCGGGCAGATCGCGTCCAAAACGGCTTTGCATTCTGCCGCCGCCGCCGGATCGCCGCCGATCATACCCAGCGCGTCGCCGGCTTCGGTTTGCCGGCTGGTGCCGGAGACGGGCGCTTCGACGTAGCGCACTTTGTCCGCGGGCGTGCGCGCGTACAACCGGGAGATTCGGTCCGGGTCGCAGGTGCTCACACATAACGCGATGAGCGGCGCTTGGCCGGTAGGCAACGCCGCGACCAGGGCATCAACAGTTTGCTCCACTTGATCGGTGTTGAATACCGCCAGCACCACTTGGCGGCACTCGCGCGCGATCTGTGCCACCGACGCCGCCGCTTTGCCGCCCAGCTTGACGAACGCGTCGAGCTTGCCCGCATCCACGTCGTAGCCCAGCAGTTCCAGACCTGCTGCGCGCATGCGTTTGGCGCAGGCCATGCCCATTAAGCCGATGCCGATGACGCCTATGGGTTGCGGGGTGCTCATAATGACCTCTGAAATAGGGCTATGGAAAAGGCCGCCATTATAGTCGGCGCCGTGCGCACGCTTTTCGCGCGGGATTGTGTGCGCACACGCAGGTATAATGCGCCGCTGCGCCGGTATAGCTCAGTGGTAGAGCAATCGCCTTGTAAGCGATAGGTCGTCTGTTCAATCCAGACTACCGGCACCACTCTGCCATGCGATCTTAATAAAAAATATAATAAAAACAAATAGTTACATAACTCTTATTCAAGAGCGAACGGCTCTTGAAAGCGCTTGATGTTGGCCCGATGTAAATAGGTGAACCAAAAACCGGGGCGAAGGTCTTCACCTCGGACAAAAGCAGTTTTGAGGAGGAATCGAAGTGATCAAGGTCGAAAACCTGTGTAAGAGCTTCGGCGCCAAAGTCGCGGTCAACGACGTGTCTTTCACGGTCGAACGCGGCGAGGTGCTCGGATTTCTCGGGCCTAACGGCGCGGGCAAATCCACCACGATGCGCATGATTACCGGTTATTACCCGCCCACCTCGGGCAAGGTTACGGTTGGTGGTTTCGATATCATGGAAAAACCCATTGAGGCCAAACGGCTGATTGGTTATTTGCCGGAGAACGCGCCCGGCTATGCCGATATGACCGTGCGTGGCTTTCTGAGTTTTGCGGCGGAACTGCGTGGCTTGCATGGCGATGCGCGCAAAAAGGCCGTGCATCACGCGGTGGAGATGTGTTCTCTTGAGAACGTGCTTCATCAGACCATCGATACGCTGTCCAAGGGCTACAAGCATCGCACCTGCCTCGCGCAATCACTGGTGCATGACCCCGAAGTGCTGATCATGGACGAGCCGACCGATGGTCTCGATCCGAACCAGAAGCACGAAGTACGGCAGTTGATTCGCCGCATGGCGGCCACCAAGGCCATCATATTCTCGACACATATTCTGGAAGAGGTCGAAGAGACTTGCTCGCGCGCCATCATCATCGACCGCGGCATCATCGTGGCGAACGGCACGCCGGCGGAACTGAAGGCGCGTTCCGACATGGCGGGTGCGGTGCATATGCAGACCGCTGGTGTGGCGGGCGCGGCCTTGATTGAAAAGTTGAGCCAGGTGGCCGGCGTCGTGCGCACGGAGATGGTTTCCGAGGCCAACGGCCGCGTCGAAGCGCGAGCTTATCCCGACAAGAAAAATCCCAACCTGAATCTGACGCGCGAGATCGCCGAGCTGGCGGCACAGCAGCATTGGCAACTCGACGAGATTCACACCGAAACCGGGCGGCTCGACGAAGTGTTCCGCGCGATTACGCTGCCGGATACCGTCAACGCAACTCGCGCTGCTACCGCCGCTACTGCAAAGGCCGCCTAATCATGAATGCCTGGAATAACATCAAAACCATTACCAAACGCGAACTCGGCGGCTACTTTACGTCGCCGATTGCGTATGTGTTTCTGATTATCTTTCTGCTGCTGACGGGGTTTTTCACCTTCACCATCGGCAATTTCTTTGAACGCGGCGAAGCCTCGCTGGTGTCATTTTTTACCTGGCATCCGTGGCTGTATCTGTTTCTGGTGCCCGCAGTGGGTATGCGTTTGTGGTCGGAAGAGCGGCGCCTGGGCACCATGGAATTGCTGCTCACCATGCCGTTGACCACGTGGCAGGCGATAGTCGGCAAGTTTCTCGCGTCGTGGCTGTTTTTGGCGCTGGCGCTGGCGCTGACCTTCCCGGTGTGGATCACGGTGAATCTGCTCGGCTCGCCGGACAACGGCATCATCGCCGCCGGTTATGTCGGCAGTTTGTTCCTCGCCGGTTCGTATCTGGCGATCAGTTGCATGACCTCGGCGCTCACCCGCAACCAGGTCATCAGCTTCATTCTGTCGGTGGTGATTTGCCTGTTCTTTATTCTTGCCGGTTACACGCCGGTGACGGATCTGCTCACGCGCGTAACCAGCCCGGTAGTGGTGGATATCGTCGCGTCGTTTTCGGTGATGACGCACTTTGAGGGCTTCCAGCGCGGGGTGATTGATCTGCGTGATTTCTTGTTCTTCGCCTCGGTGATCGGCTTCGCGTTGTTTACCACTGGCGTGATTATCCGCAGCCAGCGGGCAGGGTAGGTAGAGGAAAATCATGAAGAAATCCAATCTCGATTCTCTGTTTTATTCGGCCGGCGGCCTGGTGCTGCTGGCGATTATTCTGGTCGCGGCGAACTTCTTGTTCAGCGCCTTCAAGGCGCGCGTGGATCTGACCCAGGGCAGCGTCTACACGCTGTCGCCGGGCACGCGCGCGATTTTGAGCAAACTCGAAGCGCCGGTGACCATCCGCTACTACTACACGCAGGGCGGCAACACCGTGCCGGTGGGCTTGAAAACCTTTGCCAAGCGCGTCGAAGACCTGCTCGCCGAATACAAAGCGGCGTCCGGCGGCATGGTGAAGATCGAAAAATTCAACCCCGAGCCGGATTCCGACGCCGAGGAATCCGCCGCGCTCGATAACGTCGAAGGCCAGCAAACCAACGCCGGCGAAAAGTTTTATCTCGGCCTTGCGGTGTCGTTCCTCGACAAAAAAGAAGCGATTCCCGTGTTGTCGGCTGACCGCGAACGCCTGCTTGAATACGATCTGACCAGCAAGATTTCACAGGTGACGCAGGCGAAAAAGCCGGTGATCGGCCTGATGGCGGGCTTGCCGGTGCTGGGCCGCTCGTTAAACCCCATGACCAAGCAGCAGCCCACCGAGCCGTGGGTGCTGGGGTCGGAATTAAAGCGTACCTTTGAAGTGAAAAAAATCGAACTCGATGCCAAAAAAATCGATGACGACGTGAAAGTGCTGCTGGTGATCCACCCGAAAAACATCACCGAAGAAGCCGAGTACGCAATCGACCAGTTCGTGCTGCGCGGCGGCAAGCTGGTGGCGTTTGTTGATCCGTATGCCTACTTCGATCAGCAGCCCGACATGCAAAACCCCTTCGGCGGCAATCAGGCCGGCGGCTCCGCGCTCTACAACCTGTTCAAGGGCTGGGGCGTCGAAATGGACGGCGGCAAAGTCATCGCCGACATGACTTTCCCCAGCGGCTCCGGCCCGCGCCTGCTGCCCACGCTGCTGATGCTCACCAATGACGCCTTCAACATGGACGACGTGGTGATGAGCCAGGTGGGTACGATGTTGGTGCCTTTTGGCGGCACCTTCAAGGGCAAGCTGGCCGACGGCTTGAAGCAGTCCGTGCTGATTCATTCATCGAAAAACGCGATGCCGGTGGATTTGATTATCGCCACCCTGTCGGGCGAACCTTCCACGCGCGGCTTCGCGCCCACCGGCAAGGAAGAACCCATCGCGATGCGCGTCATCGGCAAATTCAAATCGGCCTTCCCCAACGGCGAACCGGTGCCGCAACAGCCGGCGGCGAAAAAAGGCGAGCCCCTGGTGCCGCCACCGCCGTCTTCGGGCAAACACATGCGTGAAGCCGCCGCTGAAAACTCGGTGGTGCTGGTGGCCGACGTGGACATGCTCACCGACGGCGCGGCGGTTGAAGTACAGGACGTATTCGGCCAAAAAGTGGTGGTGCCGCGCAACGGCAACCTTGCGTTTGCACAAGGACTGGTGGAGCAGCTTGCGGGTGACCAAAACCTGGCGACCCTGCGCAGCCGCGCGGCGTTCAGCAAGCCGCTGACCGTGTTGCGTCAGATGGAAGCGCAGGCGCAGCAGGAGTATCTGGGCAAGATCAAGGGTCTCGAAGACGGCTTGAATCAAACCACCGAAAAACTTCAGGCGCTGCAAAAAGGCCGCACCGGCACCGGCGCCGCGGCCGCCGCCACCGTGTTGACGGCCGAGCAGCAGATCGAGATCGAGAACTTCCGCAAAAAAGCCAACGAGACACGCAAGGAATTGAAAGAGCTGCGTAAGAATCTGCGCGTGGATACTGACCGGCTTGAGCTATGGACCAAAGTCGTCAACATCGGCGCGATCCCGCTGCTGGTGGCGATACTCGGCTTGATGCTGGCGCTGGCCAAGCGCCGCAAAATGAGAATGGCGGTGGCGCCATGAACCGCAAACAGTTCTTAATGATGCTGGTGGCGGTCGCCGTGTTGGGCGGCGCCGGGCTGGCGATGTTCTGGAAGGAGCTTTCCGGCTACCAGGAAAGCGGCGCGAAGATCGGTGCGAAAGTGCTGCCGAATCTCAAAGCCGCCGATGCCACGGAAATTCGCTTGAAAGACGCCAAAAACGAAGTCACGCTGGTGAGCAAAAAAGGCTCGTGGAGCGTGAAAGAGCGTGGCGGCTATCCGGCAGACGTGGGTGAAATCAGCGAATTGCTGGCGAAGCTGGTTGAGGCGAAGGTCGTGCAATCCGAAGCCGTAGGCGAATCCTTGTATCCGCGTCTGAACCTTGGTGAACCGGGCAAAGACAAAGAAGGCACCGGCACGTTGCTCGAACTGAAAGACAAAGACAGCAAGCCCATCGCCAATTTGATTTTTGGCAAGGTATCGCTGAAAAAAGACCCCGGCAATCCGTTGCCGAACGCGGTGGATGGCGTGCCGGCGGGCCGCTACATGATCGCGCCGGGCAAGATCAGCAGCGTGGTGGTGGTGTCCGATCCGTTTGCGAATGTCGATGCCAAGGCAGGCAAGTGGCTGGCGAAAAATTTCTTCAAAGCCGACCGCATTAAAACGCTGACGGTGGGCGAGGGCGCGGCGCAATGGAAAATCACGCGAGAACTCGAATACAGCCAGTGGAAATTCGCCGCCGGGGCGGGGCAACTGGATCCGAGCGCGGCGGTGGGTGCGGTGAACGCGCTGGGCCAGTTGGCGTTCAGCGATGTATCGACCGATGCGAAAGTCGTCGGCGATAAAATCACCACCATCATTGCTGAGACCTTCGACAACCTGACGTATACGATCACCGTGGCGAAACAGAAAACCGGCGATGATTATTTGTTTAATTTCGTGCTGACCGGCGAGCCGCCAAAAACCCGCGCGCCCGAAAAAGACGAAAAGCCCGACGAAATCGCGCGCCGCGCCAAGGAGTACGAAGACACCTACAAGCGTCTTGACGCGCGCAGCCAGTTTGAAAAAATTCTCGGCCAGTGGGTGTATGTGATGCCCGCCAAATCGCTGGAGCCGATGCTGAAAGATCGCGCACAGATGGTGGTGCAACCGCGTAAGCCGGGGGACGACAAGGGCGGCCCGGGCGGCCCGCCGGGTTTTCCGCCAGGTATGATGCCGGGAATGCCCCGTTAAAAAATACAATAAAAACAAATACTTATGATTACTCACTAGTCGATAATTAAGACGACAATTGTGGAACTTTCGAGCGGCACGTCGATCAAACTGTTTATGAAAAGAGACGGGCGGACGTTTGATCACC
>JAYVQD010000593.1:0-13102 GCA_043777275.1 Nitrosomonadales bacterium | reverse complement strand
GGCGCATCCTGGGCCAGCGTCTGGCAGAAGGATTCAAACAACAAGTGGTCATCGAAAATCGGCCGGGAGCGGGATCGACCATCGGCGCGGAGGCCGCTGCCAAAGCGCCGCCCGATGGCCATACGCTGTTCATGATTAGCAACACGCACTTCGTCAGTGCCGCGCTTTACAAAAAGCTCGCGTACGATGCGCTTAACGACTACACGCCGATTTCGCAGATCACCAATGCGCCGAACGTGTTGGTGGCGCATCCCTCGCTGCCCGCCAAGTCGATCAAGGAATTGATCGCGCTGGCGAAATCCCAACCCAATAAAATTGATTACGCTTCATCGGGCAACGGCAGCACGCAGCATTTGACCGGCGCGCTGTTCGTCAAGATGGCGGGCATACAAATGACGCACGTGCCGTATCGCGGCAGCGGCCCCGCCACTGCCGATTTGCTGGCCGGGCAGGTGACCGTGGGCTTTCCCGGCATTGCAGGCATGTTGCAGTTCATTAAAGGCGGCAAGCTGCGCGCGCTGGGCGTGAGCGGCAGCCAGCGCTCGCCGGAATTGCCCGACGTGCCGACCATCGCCGAAGCGGGTGTGCCGGGCTATGAAATGGTGGCGTGGTTCGGCATCGCCGGGCCGAAAGGCATGCCGCGTGATTTGCAAATGCGCCTGCACGGCGACCTGCTGCGCGTGTTGAAGAACGCCGAATTCCAGAAGACACTGCGCGTCGCAGGGCATGAGATCGCGTTCCAGGATCCGCCGGAAAAATTTTATGACTTCATGAAAGTGGAAGCAGCGAAGTGGACGCGTGTGGTGCAGGATAGCGGCGCACGGGTGGAGTGAGGGGGATTTTTTCGCGTTCAGCCGTCGTGCAGCAACGCCAATATCGCCGTGCCGTAGCGTTCGAGTTTTTTGGCCCCGATGCCGGATATCCCCGATAGGTCGTCCAGCGTTTTCGGATTGGCCGAAGCGATTCCCGCCAGCGTGGTGTCGTGAAAAATCACAAATGCAGGCACTGACTGCGACTGCGCTTCGACGTAGCGCCAGTCTTTGAGCTTTTCGAGCAAGGCGGCATTGGGTTGCGCGCCAGTGTTGCTACCGGTGCTGCCGGCGCTTGCCCCGCGACGCACTTTCACCGATTTTTCTTTTTTCGCAATCACCACGCGGCGCATTTCAACATTGACTTCGCCCTTCAACACACCGCGGCTGGCATCGGTGAGTTGCAGCGCGCCGTAGGCCTCGTGATCGGGGCTGGCGTAACTCAAGGCGACCAGTTGCCGGAACACATTGCGCCACGTCGGTTCATCCAGATCGGCACCGATGCCGAATACCGTGAGCTTGTCGTGACCCCACTGCGTGATGCGGTCGGTGCTTTTGCCGCGCAGCACGTCGATCAGATGCATCGCGCCGAAGCGCTGGCCGGTGCGATAAATGCACGACAGCGCTTTGCGTGACGCCTCGGTGGCGTTCCAGGTTTGCGGCGGCTCCACACAATTATCGCAATTGCCGCAGGGTGTGCTCGGCTCGCCAAAGTAATCGAGCAAGCGCACGCGGCGGCAACCTGCGCTTTCGCACAGGCCTAGCAGGGCATCGAGTTTGGTGCGCAGCACGCGCTTGAAGGTGTCACCGCCTTCGGACATATCGATCATGCGCTGTTGCTGCACCACGTCGCCCAATCCGTAAGCCATCCACGCATCGGCGGGCGTGCCGTCGCGACCGGCACGGCCGGTTTCCTGATAGTAGCCTTCGATGCTTTTGGGTAAATCCAGATGCGCGACAAAGCGCACGTCGGGCTTGTCGATACCCATGCCGAAGGCGATGGTGGCCACCACCACGACACCTTCCTCCTGCTGAAAGCGCGCCTGGTGCTTCGCGCGCGCGGCGGTGTCCATGCCCGCGTGGTACGGCAGCGCGCGTATGCCTTGCGTGGCCAGCCACGCAGCGGTTTCATCGACTTTTTTGCGCGACAGACAATACACAATGCCCGCGTCACCGGCATGATCGTCACGAATAAAACGCAGCAGTTGCGCGCGCGCCTCTTGCTTATCGACGATGGTGTAGCGAATGTTAGGGCGGTCGAAGCTGGAGACAAACAGGCGCGCATCTTCCAGTTTCAATCGTGTAATGATTTCGTCGCGCGTCTGCGGGTCTGCGGTAGCGGTGAGTGCGATACGCGGCACGTCGGGAAAGCGCTCGTGCAGCACCGACAGTTGCAGATACTCCGGGCGGAAATCATGGCCCCATTGCGACACGCAATGCGCCTCGTCGATGGCGAACAGCGCGATGCGCGATTCTTCCAGCAACTCCAGCATGCGCGGCATCATCAGGCGTTCGGGCGCGACGTAGAGCAGATCGAGTTCGCCGCTGCGCAATGCGCGTTCAACAGCATTGGCTTCGCGGCCATCAAGCGTGGAATTCAAAAACGCCGCGCGCACCCCGAGTTGTTTGAGCGCGGCAACCTGATCCTGCATCAGCGCGATCAGCGGCGATACCACCAGCGCCGTGCCCTCACGCAGCAACGCAGGCAGTTGATAACACAGCGACTTGCCGCCGCCGGTGGGCATCAGCACCAGCGCGTCGCCGCCGCTGGTGATTTGATTAACAATCTCTTGCTGCGCGCCGCGAAACGCGGGGTGGCCGAAGACGGTGGTGAGTAGTTTGAGTGCGGGTGTCAAATTAGGGATGAAGGATGAAGGATGAAGGATGAAGGATGAAGGATGAAAGGAGCAACCGCAGGATTAGCGCGGTGTAGCGTTACTCAGCGCTACCCAGCAATTTTTTTAATCGCGAAGAGGTTTCTTCGCGATCAATGCGGGAACTTCCGACATCAAGCACCAGGGCTTCCCAGTCATCTACATTGCGACCGGGTAAGTCTGGATCGGGGAGCAAGCCGTTGAATTGCAGAAATACCAGGCACGATGCCAGTGCCGTGCGTTTATTGCCATCGACGAACGGATGGTTGCGGCACAGATAGAACAGGTACGAGGCGGCGATTTCCTCTGGATCGACGATCAATGGCGCGCCGCCGAAAGAGGCTTGTGGCGCGGCAATGGCGGATTCAAGCAGCGCGCGATCACGCAATCCTTCGCTGCCACCATGCGCGGCCAATACTTCGCTGTGGATGGCAATGACTGACGCGACGTCGAGATGAATAAATAATTGTTCAGGCAAGGCGCTTGAACAATTCAGTGTTGCGGCGGATCAAGTCTTTAGCGCTGGCGGCGGCGCTGCTGGCGGAAATGGTTTGGCGTATCGGCGTGACGACCAATGTACCCCCGTCATGCACGGTGACATTGACCTGATCGCCTGCCTTAAGGCCAGTCAGTTCGCACAAGGCCGCATCAAGAATCAGTCCTTGTGAATTGCCGACTTTGGTTATCGATTTGAGCATGATTACACCTCGTAAGCCCCATAAAACAATGTTTGACGTGTAGTTTACGGCAGTTTCCGGGGTGAGGCAATATTATTTAAGTATTTGTTTTTATTAACTATTTAATGGATTGCGCGCTCCTGTGCCAATGTCCGCGCAGGCCGCAACTCCGCCACCCCATCCGCATCCGTCGCGGAGATCGTGGTGCGGATCATGTAGCGCGGTTTGTCCATTGGCCACGGCCGGCCGCGATGCATGCTGGCGCGGTTGTCCCACATGATGACGTCGCCCGCGCGCCACACGTGTTCGTAGGCATGTCCGGGTGCGGTGGAGATCGCGGTGAGTTCGTCGATGAGTGCTTGCGCTTCGGTGTCGGGCATGCCTTCGATGGCGTAGGTGTGCGAGGCGATATACAAAGCATCTCGGCGATTCACCGGATTACGCCAGCGCATGCGCCACAGCGCGGGCGGCAGCGCGTTTTGTTCGCGCTGCGATGCGAGTTCCGGCGCGATTTTGCCGCGCGAATGCGCGTAGCTGTGCCAGGCGTAGCTGTTGGTGAGCTTCGCGCGCAGTGATTCCGGCAAACGATTCCATGACGCGCGCTGCGATACGAATTCGGTTTCGCCGCCCACGCCAGGGATGATGCGCGCCGACAGCACCGACGCCAGCGCAGGGGTTTGCCGGAACGAGCTGTCGGTGTGCCACAGTTGATTGGCCTTGGCGCGCAGCGCTTCTTTATGCGTGGGCGGCACCAGCGCACGTGTTGCCGGATCGATGTTGGTGAGGATCGAAAACGGCGTGCCCTCGCCGAGCGAAGCCACCTTTGCGGTTTCGAGCGGACCGAACTTCGCCGAGTAGCCCACCTGGATTTTATCGATGGTCTCGCCGTTGTCGTCTATGGGCTGATTGCGAAACACCAGTACCGAATGTTCCTCAAACGCGGCACGCACTGCGCGGTAGGCGTTGTCGTCGCCGGCAACATCGGCCATGCTCACGCCGCGAATTTCGGCGGCAATTTCGGGATGGAGTTTGATGATTTCCATGGCGTTGTTCCTTGGATGTGGATGCGAAACTTTACCATTGTCCCTCGTTGCGCGAGGCGTCTGGCGCAATCGCGTATAAAATCCGCTTCCATGCAACGCGCGGTGCAGGACAAAAAAATCCGCGATAACGTCAGAGGCAATAATGAAAAATATTGTTAAAAAACAAATACTTATAGCACTTGTGTTAGCGGCTTCACCGCTTGCTGCCAGTCACGCGCAGACAAATTACCCCACACGCCCGGTGCGTTTGATCGTCACCGTGCCGCCCGGCGGCGCAGCCGATTTAGTCGCGCGCGTGCTGGCGCAAAAACTCGGCGACGCGTTGGGGCAAACCGTCGTTGTCGACAACCGCGGCGGTGGCGGCGGGCAAATTGCCGCGGAGCTGGCAGCAAAATCAACGCCCGATGGTTACACCCTGCTGCAAGCCTCGATCACCACGCACGGCATCGGGCCGCATGTCTACGCCAAACTGCTGTTCGATCCGCTGAAGGATTTTTCGCCGATAGCGTTAACGGCAACCATGCCGATGATCGTTGTTGCTAATGCGCAAGTGCCGGTGAAGTCGATCAAAGACATGGTGGCGTTGGCGAAAGCAAAGCCGGGCGCCTACGGCTTTGGCTCGTCCGGTTCCGGCGGCGCGCCGCATCTGGTCGGCGAATTATTCAAAAGCGTTACCGGCGCCCAACTTCAGCACATTCCGTATAAAGGCAGCGGCCCCGCAGCCACCGATGTTGCGGGCGGGCAAGTGGCGTTTGCGTTCGACGCCATCGCGCCGCATCTGCCGCACATCAAATCGAATCGCACGCGCATGCTGGCGTCGATCAGCCCCAACCGTCTGGCAATGTTTCCTGATGTGCCCACCATGGCGGAAATCGGTTACCCGCAAGTGGCCGCGTCCATCTGGTACGGCATGATGGCACCGGCAGGTTTGCCTAAGCCCATCGTTGCCAAACTCAACACCGAAACCAATCGCGTTCTCGGCATGCAGGACGTGAAAGACCGCATGGCCGGTGCCGGCATCGACGCAGCGGCGCCGAACTCGCCGGAAGATTTCGTCAAATTTATTCGCGATGAATTGGCGAAGTGGGGGCCGGTGGTGAAAGCGTCGGGGGCAAAGGCGGATTAAGCGATTGCGTAGTCGTAGTAGTAGGGTGCGCACAGCGCACGCAGTCAGATTGGGATTGATGGTGCGCGGTGCGCACCCTACGGATTGTTGGTAACGTCACGCGCAGCAAACTCGCGCGCTATCTCCGCTGAAAAAAGCCGCTTGGCAATCCACGCAAAAGCGGCACCGAATGCGATGCCCATCACGATGCTCATCGCGGATAACATTCTCGTCACGGTGACGGCCATGCCGTGCAGTTCGGGCGGCATGGCATTCAGCGCGGCTGAAAAATCATGCGAGAAGTAAAACGGCAGCAGCAGACCCGCGAGATGTGCCAGGGCAGTGGCGATCATGATCCACGCAAAGGTAATGCGCGCCCAATTCCGGCGCTGTAACAGCGCAATCGACACCAGCAGCGTCAGCAGGCTGACAGCGAACAACGCGATGCAGATGCCGGGCAGATGCGCCAGAAGTTGCAATGCCGAAGCCGGCAGCAGTTTCAGGGTGATCGCATCGGCGAGCGCCGCACGCAACGGCGCCATCGGCAGCAGGTGAGCGAACAGCAGGTACTGCACTGCTGCGAGCAACAGAGACAACGCGCTCAGTCCGATAAACGACCATGCGAGGCCGTTTACAAAGGACGCGGCTGATTTGCCTGGGGTGATGGTGTTGCGACCTTGCGTGGGCGTTTGCAAGCGCACTCCGCCTTATTCTGCCTTTATGCCCGCCGTTTTCAGCAGCTTGCCCCAGCGCGGTAAATCCTGCCGGATACGTTCGGCGAATTGCTCGGGCGTCACCAGCACGGGCTCCATGCCTTGACTCAGCAGGCGCTGCGTTACGTCTTTGTCGCGGATGGTTTTGACCAGCGTGACATGCAAACGCGACACGATCTCGCGCGGCGTGGCAGCGGGTGCGACGATGCCGAACCAGGTGTCGGCTTCAAAGCGGCCGAGGCCGGGCAGGCCCGATTCGGCGACGGTGGGCATATCCGGCAGCAGCAGCGAGCGTTTGGCAGAGCCCACCGCCAGCGCGCGGATTTTGCCGCTTTTGATGTGCGGCACGGAGGTGAGCACGCTGTCGTACATCAAATCGGTTTGTCCGCCGATTAAATCAATCAGCGCGGGCGCTGCGCCTTTGTACGGAATATGTAAAAAATTCACCCCGGCCATGCTCTTTAACATTTCGATGCCCAGATGCGTAACCGAACCCGCGCCGGAAGTGCCGAAGCTTAATTTGCCCGGACTCGCTTTGCCCAGCGCAATCAGTTCCGCAAGATTGCGCGCGGGCACCGACGGATGCACCACCACCACAAAGCCCACCGCCGACACGATGGTGATGGGGGCGAAATCTTTTAGCGAGTCGTAGCCGATTTTCGGATACAGATGCGGTACCACGCATAAGGTCGCCATGCTGCCGAGCCCCAGGGTGTAACCATCGGGCGCTGCTTTCGCGACAAACTCATTGGCGATGGTGCCGCTGGCGCCGAGACGCGGCTCCACCACCACCGGTTGGCCGAACGCCTCGGACAATTTTTGCGCGGCGAGACGCGCGCTGTAATCCAGCGGCCCGCCGGGCGCGGAGCCGGTGACCAGGCGTATGGTTTTGACCGGGTAATTCGCCGCGCGATCCTGCGCGAGGGCGGGTGCGATCAGCGCGGCTAACAGGAGTGTCGCGCAGCGTGCAGTGGCGTCGAATACGGTTGATTTAATTTTCATAATAAAAACAAATAGTTACGGGATTTGTGTTGGGCGATCCAGTGCGGCATGATGCGGACACCGCAATCAACAATACACGACTTCGCGCTAGAATCCATTTTCGCTTGAGTAACGCACGCACGTATTTCATATCGGCATTTCACATCGTTTACCGGAGGCTCACATGGACAACAACACCCAACCCACTTTTAATCGTGCCGCTGAAGACATCGGTAATTCCGTCTGGCTCGAACACGTTAACGTCACCGTGCCCGATCAGGTTTGCGCGACGCTGTTTTATATCACCGGCCTCGGCCTCACGCGCGATCCGTACATCATGACGGGTCTCGAAAACATGTGGGTCAACATCGGCCGCAGCCAGATTCACATGCCGGCAAAGCCCGCGCAAGTGCTGCGCGGCCACACCGCGATTGTGCAGCCCGATCGCGCAGCGTTGTTAAAGCGCCTGGAATACGTGACGCCTAAACTCGCCAACACGAAATTTGCCTACAAAGATTGCGGCGATTACGTTGAGGCCACCTGCCCGTGGGGCAATAAAATCAGAATGTATGAGCCGAACCCGGCGCGTTTTGGCGATGTGATTCTCGGCGTGCCGTATGTCGAGTTCAACGTGCCCACTGGCACCGCAGACGGCATCGCGCGCTTTTACCAGCAGGCCATCAAAGCGCCGGCGACCGTGGTGGACGATAAAAATGGCCGCGCCGCTCGCGCACTGGTCGGGCACAATCAGTACCTGGTGTTCCGTGAAACCGACAAGCCGATTCCCGATTACGACGGGCATCATCTGCAAATTTACATCGCTGATTTCTCAGGTCCACATGCCTGGCTCAAGGCCAAAGGGTTAATCACCGAAGAGAGCGATCAATACCAGTATCGCTTCAAGGATATTATCGATCCCGACAGCGGAAAATTTTTATACACCATCGAGCACGAAGTGCGCAGCATCACGCATCCGCTGTATGCGCGCCCGCTGGTGAACCGCAACCCGGTGCAGACCAACCGCAACTATCGTCCGGGTTACGACGCCGGAAACTGGGCCACGCCGCACGGGAATTAGCGCGGGAATTGGTACGGGCTTTACCGTAATAGCATCGTCAGTTCCGCGACGTTTTTAACCTCGCGAAACGCGTGGATGACTTTGATGCTGTCTTCCATTTTTGTCGCATCGAGCCGCGTCATTGCCACCAGCGTGCGATATTTGTTGTCGATGTCCGCCCACGCGATGCCGCGCGCGCCTGAACCTCTGGGGGTATACACCGTGCTGGTATAGCTGCGGCCATCCGTGGTTTTGAGGGTTGCCACCGCGCCCTGGCGAAACTTCTCGGCGTCCTGCGTTACCGGCGCGCCGATTTTGACTTTATCGATAAGCCGGTGGATCACCGGATCAAAAATCTTTTGCGCCGACGCATGCACCCACGAGAAATCCTTATCCGCAACCGCGGCTGCCGCAAAGTACGCAGGCGTGTGCGCGACATCCACCAGATTTTTCGGATGCGACGGCGCGCTGGGCGGGCCCACGCGCAGCCTGGCGTTTGAGGGGCGCGCGATGGTGATGGACTCCACCTGATCGGCGGACACATTGCCTTCGCGCGTGGCATTGGCGGCGGCTTCGGCGAACGCGTGGTTGGGGTGTCCACCCGGCACCAGCTTGATCGCCATGTCGGTGACGATATCCCACGACTCGCCCCAGCCGCGTGTCACGCTGTCGATATCCGTGCCGCCGTAGACTTCAAAAAAACCTTTCCTCGTTTCAAGGATACGTTCTTCGGCGACGTAGCCTTTGTGTGCAGCCAGCGCCGCGTTCATGCCCATCATGGCCGCATTGCCGGCGAAATATTCACGCGCTTCGCTGGTGTCGGCAGCCGTCGCCAGCCCGCCCATCGACACCGCCGTCAAGGCGATGGCCTGCGCCATTTGTGATTCATTGAGTTTGAGCATGTAGCCCGCTGCCACCGCCGCGCCGAAGCTGGCGACGATGCAGCCGTGAAACCCCAGGTTGCGGTAGCCCGGCATTAGCGCTTCACCGATACGGCCGCCGGCTTCGTAACCCAGCACCATGGCGCTGAGCACCTGTCTGCCGCCGGCGCCCAGGCGCTCGCCCAGCGCCAGCGCGGACGAGGTTAACTGCGTGCCGAGGTGAACAATGTTGCGCAGATCACTGTCGTCGGAGGCGGCGGCGTCACTGGTCAGCGCGTTGACGCGGCAGGCGTTCACTGCCGGAATTTTCGCGCCGCTGTCGAACCAGATCGACGCTTCCGGCGTGCCGCCTTGTTCCCTGGCCAGTTCGCGAATGATTCTGGATGAGCGGATATCAATGCCCGCAGCGGCGCTGGCGAGCGTGCTGGCTATCATCATCGCGGCGTGATCCACCGCCAGCGGCGGCAGATCGTTGTAGGCAGTGCGGGTAAGGTGCTGGGCGAGGGATGCGGCGATAGTCATACGCTGGGCGCTCCGATAGGCGTGAGGAGGGCAGAGTGTAAACTGAGTGTCGCGTGATCGCGTGCGGAGTTGAATAATGCCGATGCGTAACGTATCGTGACTGCTCCACGACGACAGGCGGTAGACACTATGCGAAACAACCTGGGTCTGACCTTTGCGCCGCTGCATCCGGTAATCGCCGCTGAATGTTCGGGGGTTGATATCGGCGAGCCGATCGCGCCGGCGATTGCGGATGCGATACACGATGCGATGGATTGTTACGCGGTGCTGGTGTTCCGCCGCGGCAAACCGCTCACCACCCAACAGCAGATTGATTTTACAAAAAACCTCGGCGAGATAGAGCCGCTGTATACCAAGATAGAGGCCGAAGCGGGCGCCCGGCTTGACAGCCCGCTGCTGTCGGATATTTCCAATCTCGCGCCGGGCGACAAAATACTCCCGCCCGAAGATCGCAAGCGGCTGTTCAGCATGGGCAACCGGCTGTGGCATAGCGACAGCAGCTATAAAAAAATTCCCGCCAAGTATTCCGCGTTGTGCGCGCATGTGATTCCGCCGGTGGGCGGTGAAACCGAATTCGCCGACATGCGCGCCGCGTGGGACATGCTGGCGCCGGGCATCAAGGAACAAATCAAGGATCTCGTCACCGAGCACAGCCGCATTTTTTCCAAGGGCACGCTGGGTTTTCAGTTCACCGAAAAAGAGCTGCACGACTTCGCGCCGGTGCGCCAGCCGCTGGTGCGCACGCACCCGCGCACAGGAAGGCACTCGTTGTTTTTATCGTCGCACGCGGGCCGCATCGTTGGTTGGCCGCTGCCGGAGGCGCTGATGCTGCTGCGCGAATTGACCGAGCATGCCACGCAGCGCGAGTTCGTTTACCGGCACCACTGGCGCGTCGGCGATTTGGTGATGTGGGACAATCGCGTCACCATGCATCGCGGCAAAGTGTACGAAGATTTAAAGTATCCGCGCGACATGCGGCGCTCGACATTGACTTGCGGCGCACCCGCAGTGGGCTACGCGTAGACCGTAGATCAGACAGAATTACAATAACATAAGTATTTGTTTTTAAAGGATATTTAATGGATTCGCAATTGTTCTCACCGCTGCAAATTCGCGGCGTCACCCTTAAAAACCGAATTGTTGTATCGCCGATGTTGCAATACTGCGCCGACAACGGCCACGTCAATGACTGGCATCTGATGCACTACGGCAAGTTTGCCGCGGGTGGCGCGGGATTGGTGTTTGTCGAATCTACCAAGGTCGATCCGCGTGGCTGCTCGACGCCGCGTGATCTGGGTTTGTGGAAAGACGATTTCGTAGCACCGTTAAAACGCATCACCGATCTGGTGCGGCGCAATGGCGCTACGCCCGCGTTGCAACTGGGGCATTCGGGGCGCAAGGCGCGCCGCAGCGTGCCGTGGGAAGGGCGTGCGCCGCTGGCGAGCTGTCCGGGTGTGGATCACGGCGAAGAATGGGAACTGATTGCGCCCAGCGCGATTGCGTTTAACGAACGTTACGCCGTGCCGCGCGCGATGACGCACGACGACATACAGGAAGCGATTGCCCATTGGGGGCAGGCGGCGCGGCGCGCCAACGACGCGGGCTTCGATGTGCTGGAAATCCATGGCGCGCACGGCTACCTGCTGCATCAATTTTTGTCGCCGCTCGCCAATCAGCGCAGCGACGAATTTGGCGGCACACCTGAAAAACGCATGCGCTTCCCGATTGAAGTGGTGCGTGAGGTGCGCAAATACTGGCCGGAACAAAAACCGTTGTTCCTGCGCGTATCGGCGGTGGACGAAGCAGGCTGGACCACGGACGACAGCATCGCCGTTGCGCGAGAGCTGCACAAGCACGGCGTGGATGTGATCGATTGCAGCGCGGGCGGCATGTCCGACGCCGCCACCGGCGATGCGCCGCCGAGCTACGGTTATCAGGTACCGTACGCGCGGCACATCCGCGCCGGCGCGCAAATCAAAACCATGGCCGTGGGCATGATTATTCACGCGGATCAGGCGGAAGACATAATTGCTTCGGGCAGTGCGGATCTGGTGGCGCTGGGGCGCGAATTTCTGCACAACCCGAATTGGCCCATAGACGCAGCGCAGAAACTGGAAGTGGAGTCGCCGTTTTCCAGTGTGGGAGCGTCGCTGGGATACTGGCTGGGCAAACGCGCGGCCAATCGCGAGGGGATCAAGCCTTCGACCTGGCAGCGCGGGATCAACGATATCAACGATAACGCCGGAGAAAAAATCTGTTGAAGTCGCGGCAGGCTTTTGTGCCCATGTGGATGCGCACGCGGACGGGTATCCTGGGCCTGTGCGCCGCGCTGTGTGCGTGCGCGGGGGCGGCGACGCATGCGCAGAGTTATCCTAATCGCCCACTGCGCTTTGTGGTGCCGTTTCCCGCCAGCGGCACCAACGACATTATCGCGCGCGCATTGGGGCAAAAACTTGCCGAGGACTTGGGGCAATCCGTGGTGATCGACAACCGGGGAGGCGCCAACGGCATTATCGGCATGGACCTCACGGCCAAGTCACCGCCGGATGGCCACACGTTTTTGATTATCGGCGGCGGCTTTGCGATCAACCCCAGCATGTACCGCAAGCTGCCCTTTGATCCGGTGCGTGATTTCACGCCGGTGTCGCTGGTTGGTACCGGCAGTCATGTGATTGTGGTTCATCCGTCGCTGCCTGCACGCACCCTCGACGAATTGATTACGCTTGGCAAATCATCGCCGGGCAAGTTTGCGATGGCCTCGGTCGGTGTGGGCAATGTGACACATTTGGCGGGGGAGTTGTTCATGTTGCTGACCGGCGCGCGTTTCGTGCATGTGCCGTACAAGGGCGGCGGGCAGGCGATTACGGATTTGCTGGGCGGTCAGGTATCGCTCTAGTTCAGCACGGTGTCGGTGGGGCTGCCGCACATCAAAGCCGGCAAGCTGCGCGCGTTGGCCGTTACCGGTACGCAACGCACGGCAGCCGCGCCGGATATTCCGACCGTCACCGAAATGGGCGTCAAGGGTTACGCGGTTGATGGCTGGTATGCGATGTTGATGCCAGGGCAAACGCCGCCGCGCGTGGTCGAGCGTTTCGCCGCCAGCCTGCATCGCACCTTGCAGAACACCGAGGTCAGGCAACGGCTGGCATCGCAGGGCATCGATACCGCAGTGAGTACGCCCGATGCGCTGCGCAAACTGCTCGCAGCCGATAGCGCCAAGTGGGCGAAAGTGGTGCGCGAGGCCGGCATCCAGCCTGAATAGGGGATGCCTGCCCGAACCGCTATCCGCTATCCGTTGTTCATTACGGCTTGGCGGATTCCGACTGCCGCTGCTCCAGCCGCAACTGCGCTGCGCGCGCGCAACCCTGCATCACCTGGAAATAACGTTGCACCGCATCGGCGCCTTGCTCGTAAGGATGCGGGCCGTTGCCGCGTGCCGC
>JAYVQD010000592.1:0-3327 GCA_043777275.1 Nitrosomonadales bacterium | reverse complement strand
TTGCGCAGATGTCACGGTAACGCACCTGCTTACTTCACCATCCGGTCAATTCTTTTTCTCCATCACACGCTCAAGGTAGTATCTCCACTTTTCCTAGGAGCCCAAATGCCCAAAATGACAGGCTCACGCCTATTCGCCGAGATGATGCGCGATTACGAGGTGTCGCATATTTTCTTCGTGCCGGCGTTCATGCTGAAGTCGTTTGCGGAGATGGAAGACATGCCGATTGCGCGCGTGATGGTGCATGGCGAAAAGGCGGCTGCTTACATGGCGGACGGCTATGCGCGTTCCAGCGGCAAGCCGGGGGTGTGTATGGCGCAGATGATCGGCGCGTCGAATCTGGCGGCGGGCATCCGCGATGCGCACATGGCGGGGTCGCCGGTGATCGCGATTACCGGCGGGCCGGCGCCGGCGTCGCGTTACCGGCATGCGTATCAGGAAGTGGATGACATCACGCAGTTTGACGCGGTGACCAAGTTCAACGCGCAGGTGGATGCGGTGACACGTCTGCCGGATTTGACGCGGCAGGCGTTTCGCGTGGCGACTTCCGGCGCGCCGGGGCCGGTGCATTTGCGCATCCAGGGGCATCTGGGGCAACTCACCGAGGCCGAGGCGGAACTTGATCCGATGATCGAGGCCAAATACAAACGCGTGCCGCCGTTTCGTTCCGAACCGGATATGCAGCATGTGACAGAGGCGCTGGCGCTGCTGGCGGCAGCGCAGCGACCGGTGATCGTGTCGGGCGGCGGGGTGATGACATCGGGCGCGCAGGCCGAACTGATTGCACTGGCGGAGAAATTGAATATCCCCGTGGCGACGTCGCTCAACGCGAAGGCGGCTATGCTCGACAACCATCCGTTGAATGTGGGTGTGCCGGGCGCGTATTCGCGTGACTGCGCCAACCGCACGCTGGCCGAATGTGATGTCGCGTTTTTCATTGGCAGTCACACCGGCGGGCAGCTCACCAATAACTGGATGTTCCCGCCCGTTGGCACCCAGGTGATTCAGCTTGATATCAACCCCGACGAACTCGGCAGAAATTATCCGAACGCGGTGTCGATCCTCGGTGATGCAAAACTGGGTTTGAAGCGCATGGCCGAAAACGCCAAACCCAAATCCGCGAATGACTGGACCCAACGCGCACAAAAATTTGTCGCCGAATGGCGACGCGAAAATGCCGAGATGCGCAACGCCGATGTCGCGCCGATACGCCCGGAGCGCATCTGCAAGGAAATCTCCGACGCGCTGCCGCCGGATGGCATTGTGGTGTCGGACACCGGCCACGCGGGTATCTGGACGGCGCGGTTCATTGAGCTGAATCACCCGGCGCAACGATACTACCGCACCGCAGGTTCGCTGGGCTGGGGCTTCCCCGCGGCGCTGGGCGTGAAGTGCGCGAACCCGGACAGGCCGGTGGTGTGTTTCACCGGCGATGGCGGGTTTTATTATCACATCGCTGAACTCGAAACCGCGCGCCGCCATAACATCAACGCAGTGATCGTGGTCAATAACAACAGTGCGCTGAACCAGGAAATCCGCTTGAACGACATCGCTTACGGCGGCAAGCAACGCGGACGCGCCGAAGAAATGTGGCGCTTCCCCGAGGTGAATTTTGCGAAGGTGGCGGAGTCGTTTGGCTGCATTGGTATTCGTGTCGAGAAGCCCGGTGATCTGGGTGACGCACTGCGGCGCGCGATCGCGATGAAAAAACCGGTAGTCATCGATGTGGTGGCGGACATGTATGCGATTGCGCCGCATCCGTGGACAGCGACGGGGCGCGATTTTCATTCGTATCAGAAGACGGGGGCTTAACGATGGCAGGTTTTGCACAAGGCGAAGATCGCGCTTACTGGATATCCTGGTTCAATCTTCCAGAGAACAAACGCCACGAGTTTTTTGCCTGGGCGTATGAGTCGTATGTGCCCAAGGTGCTGGCGCGCGACGGTTTGTTATGGGGCGCGCTGTATGCCTCGGAGGCCACGGGCAGCTTTACACCCTTAGGTGGCGGTCGCGGTGGCGGGCGCATCAGTCACAAGAAAAATCCCAAGGGTGTGCCGGTGGGGGATCGTTACATCCTGATGTTTGGAGCGATGGATGCTTACGTGCTGGCTGACCCGACGCCGGACGAATTTCATGCGCAGTTCAACAAGATGGATAGCAAAATGCTTGCGTTGCGTAAGGATGAGCGCCGCAACATCATGCTCGAAGAAGCGCGCATTGAAGGGCCGGGCATTATCGAAATCATGCCCGAGATGGCGCCTGCGCCGGTAATTCAACTGGGCAGTTTCAATGCCGGCGCGTGGACCTCCGAGGAGGAAATGACCGCGTGGTATGCGCGCTGGCGGCTGCCGTCATTGACCGCATTGCCGGGATGCGCGCGTGTGCGCAAACTGATTTCAGTCGCGGGCTGGGCCAAGCACGCGTGTTTTTATGAATTTACGTCGCTGCAAGCGCGTGAAGAACATTTCGTTCATTACGAAAAGCCCAACAGGAAAATGGTCAAATGGTCCACGGATGTGGTGCACGATACGGTGCATGCGCCGGGCTCGGCCAACGTGGCGAGAAGGATATTTTATATATTAAAAACAAATACTTAGCGTATTTTTTTGTTGGAAGAAAGCATGGCAAACACAGCGGGATTTGAAATCATCAGAGTGGCGGAAATTGCATGGGAAGACCGCCGCAACGTCGACAACTGGCCGAGCCGCGCGGGGATGTACTGCGACGACAAGCCGAATCAACTGTGCATCCGCCTGATTGATTATCCGAAAGGCTCGACCGAGCCGCGCCACGTGCATGGAGGCATGCACGCGACCACGGTGTTAAAGCACCACACGATCGTCGATGGCATCACATTGCGTCCGCTGGACGTGGTGCTCGGGCCGAGCAACGAACCGCACGGGCCGCTGCACTATCCCGATAGCTGCCAGTTGTTGAGCGCATTTCAGGGCAGCTACTTCCACAGCGAGGTTGAAAAACTAGCGGGCGAAAAACAGTATCGCTTGATTCAGCAGGAACAATTGCCGTGGGCGCAAGGTGCTAACGGCGAAGAAATCAAAACGCTGGTGGATCGCGGTTGCGGGCGGTTATTGGTGCAGGCGATACGGTTCGCGCCCGGCGGCAGCATGCCCGCCAAATCGTACGGCGCGCTGCACTCGGCTTTGATCGCGTTCGGCGGTGCTGAAATCGATGGCGTCGCGTTAGGTGAGTGGGATTTTATGCGCGTGATGGATGTGGCGCACGGCGCGGTGAGGTTTCCGCAAGGGGCTACGTTGCTGGCGTTGACGATGCGGTGAGTTTTTTCCGTCGTTCCCGCGCAGGCGGGAA
>JAYVQD010000591.1:0-3344 GCA_043777275.1 Nitrosomonadales bacterium | reverse complement strand
CCGCAGTAGCGAGCAACGCAGCGCCGGTCAGGATGACTGATTTTTCAATCACGGTTTTCCTCCACTGGGATCGAGCGCAGATCATACACCGGCGGTGGACGTTTGCTGCGGGCCAATTAACTGACGCACTGCGGGAAAACGGCTAAAATCGGCCACCGCTGACGAAGCCCGCTGACACTGTATTCGTGCCGGGCCATTCCCTTGTTTCCGGAGCCAATCATGACTGCATCCAATCGTCTCACCATCATGGGCACCCGCCACGTCGTGTCGGCCGGCCATTACCTTGCCGCACACGCGGCGTTTGAAATTCTCGAAGCGGGCGGCAATGCCATCGATGCCGGCGTTGCGGCAGGCATCGCCATTGAAGTGTTGCAAACCGACAAGGTGAATTTCGGCGGTGTGGCGCCGATGATTATTTACGCCGCCAAAGACAAAAGGGTGCATTGCATCGACGGACTCGGCGTGTGGCCGAAAGCCATCACGCCGGATTATTTTCAAAAAAAACACGGCGGTAAAATTCCGCCCGGCGTCGAACGCTGTGTGGTGCCTGCGGCGCCGGATGCGTGGCTCACCGCGCTGTCGAATTTCGGCACCATGAGTTTCGGCGAAGTGGCGTCTGCCGCGATACGCTTTGCCAGCGAAGGCTTTGCGGTGTATCCGCTGTTGTCGCAATTTATCGCCACCCACCGCAAGGATTACGAGCGCTGGCCGTCGAGTGCGAAGGTGTTCCTGCCGAAGGGCAGGGTGCCGCAGGTCGGTGAAATTTTCGTGCAGGCTGATCTTGGCCGCACGCTCCAATTCCTGGCCGACGAAGAACGCAAGGTCGCGCGCAAAAAAGGCCGCAAGGCCGGCTTGAAAGCGGCACGCGATGCGTTCTACAAAGGCGACATTGCGCGCGAGATGACCCAGTTCATCGAGAAAGAAGGCGGTCTCATGCGTTTTGAGGATTTCGCTGAGTTCAGCGTGAAACTCGAACCGACCGTGCGCACGCGCTTTGAGGGCATCGATCTGCACGCCTGCGGCCCGTGGTCGCAGGGGCCAACGCTGCCGATGACGCTGAACATCCTCAAAGGTTATGACTTGCGCGCGATGGGCCATAACTCCGCCGACTATGTTCATCTGGTGACCGAGGCGATTAAACTCACGTTCTCTGACCGCCACAATCATTTCGGCGATCCGAATTTCGTTAAAGTGCCGATGGCCGGTTTGATGTCCGAAAAATACGCCGCGTGGCAGCGCACACGCATCCGCATGGACGCGGCGTGCCCCGGCATGCCGCGCGGTGGCGACCCGAAAACGCTGACTGAATTTGAAAACCGCTGCATGCCGCCGCCGCAGCGCAGTGAAGCGCCGGGGCCGGGCGACACCTCGTATCTGTGCGTGATTGACCGTCACGGCAATGCCATGTCGTGTACGCCGAGCGATGGCTCCGATCAGACGCCGATTGTTCCCGGCGTGGGTATTTTGTGTTCCGGGCGCGGCACGCAGTCGTGGGCGGACCCGTCACATCCGTCGTCGGTGGCGCCGGGCAAACGACCGCGCCTTACACCGCATCCGGCAATGGCGTTCAAGAACGGCAAGGTGTTCATGCCGTTCGGCACGCCGGGCGGCGACGTGCAAACGCAGGCGATGCTGCAAGTGTTTCTCAACGTCAATGTGTTCGGCATGTCGGCGCAGGATGCGATTGAAGCGCCGCGCTTTTCGACCTACAGCTTTCCGGGATCGTTCGAGCCGCACAAGTATTATCCCGACCGGCTGTATCTTGAATCGCGCATCGATGCATCGGTCAACGATACGCTCGCCGCGCGCGGGCACGATGTGCGCGCGTGGCCCGACTACACCTGGCTCGCGGGCGCGGTGTGTACCATCGTCAACGACGCCAAAAACGGCGTGCTGCATGGCGGGGCAGATCCGCGGCGGCCGGCGTATGTATTAGGCTGGTAATGCGTTAACGTAAGTATTTGTTTTTAAAGGAAAAGTTTCAATGGTTTTTAGCATGAAATTAATGTGTGGCGCGCTTGCCGTGGCGTGCGTGGCGGATGCGAGCGCACAAGGTACACAAGGCGCAGCCAACTATCCTTCCAAACCGATTCGTTATCTGGTGGGCTACACGCCGGCGGGTGTCGCGGATTTGCTGGCGCGTGCGGTGGGGGCCAAGCTCACTGAAGCGTGGGGCCAGCAGGTGTTAGTCGAGAACCGCCCCGGCGGCGGTACCAACATCGCCGCCGAGATGGGCGCGAAGGCCGCGCCCGATGGCTACACGCTGTTCATGCCGACGGTGGCCAATGCGATCAACCCGACGTTGATGGCGAAATTGAATTTTGATTTGATGCGCGATTTCATCCACATCACCAACTATGCCAAGGTGCCGGGCATTCTGGTGGTGCATCCGTCGGTGCCCGCGAAAAATGCAAAAGATTTGATTGCGATTGCCAAAGCGCGGCCCGGTGAATTGCGTCACGGCTCCACCGGCATCGGCAGCCCGCATCATCTGGCGGCGGAAATTTTCAAAACCATGGCGGGCATCAAAATGATCCACGTGCCGTATAAAGGCGCGACGCCCGCCATAACCGATGTGGTGGCCGGACACATCGAAATTTATTTCGGCGCGATGGTGTCTACCATTCCGCATGTCAAAAGCACGCGGGTGCGCGCACTTGGCGTCACCAGCTTAAAGCGCGTGGCGGCCGCAGGCAACACCCCAACGCTCGACGAGCAGGGACTGAAAGGCTTTGATACCGGTTCATGGTTCGGCATGTCGGTGCCCACCGGCACGCCCAACGATATCGTGATGAAGCTGCATGCTGCCGCGACCAAGGCGATACAGGCGCCGGATATCCGTGACCGCATGAGCGCGGAAGGCGCGGAGTTTGTGGGCGACACCTCCGCGCAGTTCACCGCCTTCATCCGCGAGGAAATCGTGAAATGGGGCAAGGCGGTCAAGGCGTCGGGGGCGAAGCCGGAGTGAACGGTGCAAGGATGAAGGATGAAAAAAAGCGTGCCGCTGGTGTGCGGGCATATGGGTTATTCGTTGCTGCTCTGCTGCTTGCATCTGCGGCGTCGTCTGCGGATTACCCCTCGCGCCCGGTGCGCCTGCTGGTTGGTTTTCCGCCGGGCGGCGCGGCGGATATTCTCGGGCGCATGGCCGCGCAACAGTTGACCGAGCGGCTGGGCCAGCAAATGGTGGTAGACAATCGCGGTGGCGCGGGTGGGCTGGTAGCGACGGAACTCGCCGCGCGTGCCGCGCCCGACGGCTATACGCTGCTGTTCACTTCGATACCGCACGTCATCAATCCGCATCTTTACCAAAAAGTGCAGTACGACCCGATCAGGGATTTTGCGCC
>JAYVQD010000590.1:0-3346 GCA_043777275.1 Nitrosomonadales bacterium | reverse complement strand
ATTACACCGTTCGGGCTGAGCTTGTCGAAGCCCTGCTGCCCTTCGACAAGCTCAGGGCGAACGGATTGGGTTTGTCACGAATTATGGAAAGATCAATAGTATTGACTGAGCCGAAACCTGTTCCTGCGCCATCCATTGTTCCCTCGGTGGAACCGGCTCTGGTGCAGGCGGTGATTCAGCCCGGTATCGCGTTGTCCGCCACGTATGTTGCGCACGTTACGGTTGCTTCGCCAAAAACCCCATCAAAATCCGATTGAACACCACCGGCTGTTCCCAATAAGGGCTGTGCCCAGCCTCGCGTACGATATGCACTTCAGCGTGCGGCATGTGTTGCGCCTGCATGCGCAGTAGCGAGGGCGGTGTGTAGAGATCGGAGTCGCCGGTCATCAGCATTGCCGGGTGTTGGATCGATTCGAGTCTGGCCCACGTCAGGGGTTGCGGTCGTTGGGGCGTGATGCGTTTGCCCGGAATCGCCTGATGCGCCAGCGATAACCATGCGGCGTGGCCTGCGGGATTTCCGGCGCGGTACGAGGGCGACAGTTCCTGAAAATCGTGCGGCAGCGTGGCGAAGAAAGCGGGGCGCAGCCTCGTGTTCACCGCCACATAATCCGCATCGGTGATGCCCATGTACGAAGAAATTACGGCGAGGCTGCGCACCTTGCCGGGATACGCCAGCGTGTAGTCGATGGCGAAAAATCCGCCCTGTGCGGCGGACACCAGATGCACTTGGTCGAGTTGCAGATGCTGAATCAAACCGTGCAAATCATTCGACCCGATGCCCGGATTATCAACGTCGCCCGCATCCGAACGATAATAGCCGCGCCGCGAATACGCGATGATGCGATAGCCTGCTTGCGCCAGGACGGGCTGCTGATACCCCCAGCCCGCAGCGCTTTGGGTGCCGGCGTGCAGCAAAATGACTGGCTGGCCGGGGCCGCCGGTATCCCAGTACCACAGTTTGGCGCCACCTACGTCAACCAGGCCCTCTTGCACTGGTACTTGCGGCGGGACCGGAACCGGGGCCCACATGGGTTCAGGGGTTGCGTTTGTTAGCGGCGTCACTCGGCGTGCTCCATCGTTAGGGTTTCCGTGAATCTCACTGAAACGCGAGCGCTACCTACTGCGCCGACGGTGTAAACGCATCACTGAAAAAATCATCCGGCGGCAGTTTGCACTGCTCGGTGAAATCACTCAACGCCGATTCAATGACAATCGGTGCGCCGCAGGCATAGACCTGATAGCCCGACATATCCGGAAAATCTTCCATCACTGCGCGATGCACGAAGCCGCTGCGGCCTGTCCAGTTATCTTCGGGCAGTGCGTCGGACAGCACCGGCACGTAGGTGATGCCATGCTCGCGCGCCCAGCGTTCGGCGAGTTCATGCAGGTACAAATCGGCGCGCACGCGGCAGCCCCAGTAGAGCGTCATCGGGCGTTTGTGGCTGTGGTGCAGCGCGTGTTCGACGATGGCTTTGATCGGCGCGAAGCCGGTGCCGCTGGCGAGCAGGATCATGGGTTTGTCGCCGTCTTCGCGCAGGAAGAAGGCGCCTAGCGGCCCTTCAAAGCGCAGGATGTCTTTTTCTTTTAGCGTGTTAAAAACATAATGGCTGAACGGCCCGCCGTAGTTGCGCAAATGCAGTTGCAGCAGCGCGTCGTCGTGCGGCGCGTTGGCCAGCGAGAGGCTGCGGCGCAATCCGCTTTTGGTGAGGATGTCGATGTATTGCCCGGCGAGAAATTGCAGGCGCTCGGTGGTGGGCAATTTCAGATGGATCATCATCACGTCCGGCGCCAGGCGTTCGAGTTTTTGCACGCGGCACGGCAGCGTGCGTATCTGAATGTCTTTGATGGCGCTGATTTCGCGGCACTCGATCACCACGTCGGATACCGGCTTGGCCTGACAGAACAGGGCGTAGCCGTTTTTTTTGTCGGCGTCCAGGAGGGCGGATTCCTGATGGGCGCCGTAATCGACGCGGCCGGCGAGCACTTTGCCCTTGCAACTGCCGCAGGCGCCGTTGCGGCAGCCGTAAGCAATGTTAAAGCCCTCGCGCAACGCCGCATCGAGGATGGTTTCGTCGTCCGCGACGGTAAAAACGTGATTGCTGGGCTTGATCGTGACCTGGTGGGGCATGGAGTAAAATGTCTTTTCTATGAGACGGTTACTGATCATCGGTTGTGGCGATGTGGGCTTGCGGCTGATCCCGCTGGCGCGTGCCCGCTATCGCGCTTATGGACGCGTATACGCGCTCACGCGGGACGCGGCGCAGTGCGCTGCGCTACGCGCATTGGGGGTGATACCGGTGGTCGGGGATTTGGACAAGCCGCAATCGCTGTCGGCAATCGCAGGGATTGCTCATGATGTTGTTCATCTGGCGCCGCCGCCTTCTCAGGGCATTACCGACACACGCACTGCGCATCTGATTGCGGCCTTGGGGAACCCCGGGAAGCGGAAAAATAGAAACAGTCAAACCAGTTTACCACAGCACTTTGTCTACATTAGCACCAGTGGCGTGTATGGTGATTGCGGTGGCGCGGTGGTGCCGGAGACGCGCCCGGCGCATCCGCAAACCGCGCGCGCGCAGCGCCGCGTAGATGCCGAGCGGCGCGTGCGGGCGTGGGGTGTGCGCAGCGGCGTGCAGGTGTCGATTTTGCGGGTGCCCGGCATTTACGCCGCCGACCGCCTGCCGCTGGCGCGTCTGCAACGCGGCACGCCGGCGTTGCGTGACGAGGACGACAGTTTTGTGAACCATGTGCATGCCGATGATCTTGCGCGCATGGTGATCGCGGCGCTGCATCATGCAACGCCGGGGCGCACCTATAACGCGGTGGATGATCTGCCGCAAAAAATGGGCGAGTATTTTGATCTGGTGGCGGATCGTCACGGATTAAACCGGCCGCCGCGCATCGCGCGCAGCGATGCCGCGCGCGCGATCCCGGAAAATCTGCTGTCGTTCATGGGTGAATCGCGCCGGCTGTCGAACCAGCGCATTAAACAGGAGTTGCGCTTTCGCTTGCGTTATCCGAGCGTGCTGGACGGCATTTCAGGAACCGGCAAAACCGGCGGGTAGTGTAGATGACAGCGCCCGACGACGTGCTCATGGTGTTCACGAATCTGCCGGATCGCCACACGGCGGAGACGCTCGCGAACGCACTCATCGACGAAAAAGTGGCGGCCTGCGTCAGTATCCTCGGCGCCTGTACGTCGGTGTATCGCTGGCAAGGGACGGTGGAAAAGGCAGAAGAAATACCGTTGCTGATTAAAACAACCACCGCGCGTTACGCAGCGCTGGAAGCGGTGATCCGCCGCCTGCATCCTTACGAACTTCCCGAGATCATTGCAGTCCCACTG
>JAYVQD010000589.1:0-3358 GCA_043777275.1 Nitrosomonadales bacterium | reverse complement strand
ACACAAAACAGGGAAAAACAGGGAAAAAAACCATGACACCCGGAAAAAAGTGCTCTACCGCGTTGGTATCCGTGACGTTGTTTGCCGTGCTGTGCGCGCTTGCCGCACTTGTGTTACCGCCGCCGTTGGCGCAGGCGCAGACCTTTCCCGCCAAGCCGGTGCGCTACGTGGTGGCGTTTGCCGCCGGTGATTCGCCCGACATCGTGGCGCGATTGTTGGGCGACAGACTGAGCCGCCTGTGGGATCAGCAGATGCTGGTCGAAAACCGCACCGGTGCAGGCGGCACCATCGCCGGCAATTTTGTCGCCAAAGCGCCGCCCGATGGTTACACCCTGCTTCATTGCAACATCGCCACCAATGCCATCGCGCTGGCGTTGTACGCGAAGCTGCCTTACGACGGGCTGCGCGATTTTGCGCCGATCACGCGCATCGGCACCACGCCTAATTCGCTCAATGTGCATCCGTCGGTGCCGGTGAAAACGATCAAGGAGTTCGTTGCGCACGCCAAAGCCAACCCCGGCAAAATCAGTTACGGCCACGGCGGCGTGGGCGCGTCACCGCATTTGACTATGGAGTTGTTCAAGTCGTTAGCCAAAATTGACGTGGTGCATATCGCCTACAAAGGTGCGTCACCCGCGCTCGCCGATTTGATCGGCGGACAAATTCCGGTGATGATCAGCAACGTGCCTGCGTTGCTGCCGTATGTGCAGGCCGGCAAAATCCGCCCGCTGGCGGTGACCAGCCCGAAGCGCATACCGCAACTGCCGGCAGTGCAAACCATGATCGAATCAGGCTATCCCGGATTCGAGGTTACGTCGTGGTACGGCGCGTGCGCGCCCGCCGGCACGCCGCAACCCATCCTCGACAAATTGCACGCCGATCTGTTGAAGGTGCTGCAAATGCCCGACGTGGTGCAGCGTTTCACTGACATGGTGGTGGAGGCCGCGCCTCAAAGCCGCGAGGAATTCACCGCGTTCATGCGTGCCGAGGCAACGCGCTGGGCGAAAGTGGTGAAGGACGCGGGCATTCCAACGCAGTAGCGAACGCGAAAATCGAGACCCTATGAAATTCGTCACATGCTTGCCCGCGCGTTGCTTGCTGGCGCTTTCGGGTGCGTTGTCCGTGTTTGCTCACGCGCAATCTCCTGCGCCTGGCGCGGTCGTCGCTTCGACCATCTACCCTGCCAAAATCGTGCGCGTGGTGATCCCGTGGCCCGGCGGCTCGAACGACGCGGCAGGGCGCCTGGTGTTCCAGAAAATCGCCGATTCGTGGGGGCAGCCGGTGGTGATCGACAATCGCCCCGGCGCGTCCGGCACCATCGGCGCCACACTGGTCGCACGCAGCGCGCCCGATGGCTACACGCTAATGGTCACCTCGCAAAGCATCGTCATCAACGCGCATCTTTACAAGAAGCTGCCGTATGACGTGATGAAGGATTTCACCGGCATCACCCCGCTCGCCGCGCAGATCGGCGTGCTCGCCGTGCATCCGTCGCTGCCGGTGAAATCTGTGAAGGAGCTGATTGCATTCGCCAAGCAGCGCCCCGGTCAATTGCTGTATGGCTCATCGGGTAGCGGCAGTTTTTTGCATCTGGCGATGGCGCAATTCAACATTTCAAGCGCCACGCAAATGGTGCATGTGCCCTACAAAGGCGGCGACGCCGCGGGCATCTCGCTGGTGGCGGGCGAAACACAGGCGATCATGGCCACCACCGCGATCATCACGCCGTTGCTTGCCGCCAACCGCGTGCGCGTGCTGGGCGTCACCTCCGACAAGCGCCTGCCGCAGTGGCCCGACGTGCCGGCGGTTGGCGAATCCGGCGTGCCGGGCTTTGAATACACCGCGTGGGTCGGCGCATTCGCACCCGCAGGCACACCGCGCCCCATCATCGAACGGCTGCACGGTGATATCAAAAAAGCACTGGATCACCCCGAAGTGTCGGGCCGCTACAACAACATCGCGTTAAGCCCGATGTTCTCAACGCCGGAACAGTTTGCCGCGCGGATGAAAGCCGACTATGACAAGGCGGCGAAGCTGATTGCGGCTACGGGGGTGACGGTAAATTGATCGCACCTGTGCCGTGATTTTCAGGATTCAAACGCCGAGGCGCGAAAAGCTGACTGACACCGGGGGCTGGTGCTGGCGTTTTTGTTGCTGCTGCGCTGTGTTGCTCGGCGGTGTGGGTGGCGGTAATGTAAAATCGTTGTATCTATTTGTTTTTATTGGGAATTATTTTTAATTTGCTCTACCCCAATTGTTGTTCTCCATTTTTGCATTTTCGCCATGCAAAGGATTTAGATAACGCCGATGCGGCGGCATACGCGTGCATCGCCAGACCAAAAATCACTCTGGCACGCGTGCCTTGATCGCGTTTGCGCGTGCAAAATATTCTACCGTGCCGTCCGCGCGAACCGGCACTTCGGCGTGCACCGCTTCCATCAGCTGCTCGCGTTTACCGGCTGTCATGGCTTCAACAATCTTGGTGGTGGGACTGTAGCGCGTGGTCTGCGCCTGCCAGAAATCATCGAAATCGGTGTACGGCAAGCTCACGTCGATGGTCCTGGTGGTGATCTCATTCAAGCCCGCCTGCTCGAACAAGGCACGCAGAGCGGCAAGGCGTGAATCACTCGCGCCCGGTAAGGGTGCGACCTCGGCGCCGAAGCGGCGCATACCTCGGCGAAATGGCCCGCTGGGGGAAAGTTCTTCCGCGAAGTCCCACACGTAGCCGGCGACGATGCCGCCCGCGCGCGCAACGCGGCGCATCTCGCACAGTGCGCGGGGTTTGTCGGGAATGAAGTTGATGACGAGCGCGGAGGCGACCACGTCGAACGCCGCATCGGCAAACGGCAGGGCCTGCGCATCGGCGACACGGAATTCCGCGCGCCGTGCCATCGGCTGGCGGCACGCGTGTTCGATCTGAGACTGCGCCGGATCAATGGCGCACACCGATGCCGGCGAGCAGGTGTTCAACACCAGCTCGGTAAATACGCCGGTGCCGCAGCCGGTATCAAGCCAGCGCGCGTTCGCCGGCGGCGCCATCCAGTCGATGAAAACAGCGCCGACCGCGCGGCTCCAGCGCCCCATCAGGCGCTCGTAGCCCGCGCTGTCGTCAAAGCGGTGAGGTGCGTTGGTCATTCGGGTTTGATGCCGATGGCCTTGACCAGCGCCGCGTTGAGGGTAATTTCTTTTTGCACGTGTGCGTCGAGTTCTTGCGGCGACATGATCATCGGGTCCAGGCCAAGTTGCGCGAGCCTATCGCGCAATTTGGGCGCTTGCAGCGCCTTTAACGTTTCGCGATTCAGTTTATCGACAATCTCGCGCGGCGTCTTCGCCGGAAAAAACAACGCGAACCAGATCG
>JAYVQD010000588.1:0-3362 GCA_043777275.1 Nitrosomonadales bacterium | reverse complement strand
TGATCGCAGCGAAACTCCCGGACAAATCAGCCGCCGTGACAGCCCGCTGCGTCACTCGCGCCTATCAGCGCATTCCCAAGGCCCTGCGCAAGACATTGTCGTTGGATAACGGCAAGGAGTTTGCACACTTCAAGCAGATCCAAAAAGACACCGGATTACGAATCTACTTTGCTGATCCCTACGCGGCGTGGCAGCGCGGCGCCAACGAGAACACGAACGGGCGGTTGCGACAGTACTTCCCGAAAGGCACCGACTTCACCCACATAACGGATGAATCGCTTGCACAAGTCGTCAAAAAACTGAATCATAGACCTCGGAAGTGCCTCAACTTCCAGACACCACATGAAGTCTTTTCTGCCGCTAAGCGTGGTGCACTTGGATTGTGAATTCACCATGCAACGAACTCCATGCTACGCCAACCGCGACATGCATTGAAAGTGCTATCAACCGATGTCGGGCTCGCCACAGTAACGCAGTATCGGCGCGCGCGCCTCGTCGCGCAGCTTGACGATGGCGCCCCACTCGCCGCCGGCGGGCTGCACCGGCGCGGCAAAGTGCAGCGCCACCGCGCCGTGACGCGGCAGCCACACCTGATCGCGCAGCACATTGCGCGCGCCGCGTATCGCCACCGGCACGACCGGCACACCCGCTTGCGCCGCCACCGCGAACGCGCCGGTACGAAAAGGTTTCAGTCCCGCACGCCGGTCGAACGCGCCCTCCGGGAAAAACACCGGCGATTCGCCCTTGCGCAAGGCGTGCAGGAATTGATCGATGCCTTCGACGCCCAGCTTCGGATCATGCCGCTCGACGTAGGCCGCGCCGATGCCGGTCAAAAACAAACGCGGAAACCAGTGGCCGACGAATTCGCGCTTGGCGGCGAACACATGCGGATAACGCAGCGGCAGCGCCGCGCACAGCATGATGCCGTCGAGGTAGCTGGTGTGATTCATCGCGAACACGCACGGGCCTTGCGGTATGTTGTCGCGGCCTTCGACGCTGGGCGCGACACCGATCAAGCGGGTAAAAATCCGCGCCATGATGGCAATGAAAGGCCGGTTGAGCGCCGGTGTACGCAGCAGCGCCACCACCATCCAGGTGAACGGCGCAAGCAGGCCAAACCATGCCAGCGCATACAGACCATAGAGCACGTCCCACGCGGCGCGCGCGCGGCGTTTGGCTTCGGGCCACGCCGCCTGCCACGCCAGCCGCGTGATCTGCACCCACACCGGTTGCGGACGCGACGCCTCGCCGCCGCGCTCATAAAACTCGCGGCTGGCGGCCCGGCGGATCTTGCCGCTGGAGGTTTTCAGCACCGTGTACGGCGGCGCCAGCACCACCTCGTCGGCGGGCATGCCGATCACCGTCACCGCCGCGTCGTTCACCGCGCGCCGCAAGGCCTCGCGCCGCGTTGCGTCCGTCTCACGCGTTTCGGCCAGCACGATGATGCGCTCAGTGCCTGAAGCCGCATCGGTGCTGCCGAACACCGCGACACAACCCTTGCGTATGCCGGGAATGTCGCCCACTGCCTGTTCCAGATCGTAGGGATAGATGTTGCGCCCGCCGCGTATGATCAAATCCTTCACGCGCCCGGTGAGATAAATGTCGCCGTTGGCGAAATACGCGTAGTCGCCGGTGTCGAGCCAATCGCCATCGAACAATTTCGCGGTTTGCTCCGGGTTGCGATAGTAGCCGCGCGTGGCCGACGGCCCCTGGAACTGGAGCCGGCCTTCCTGTCGCTCGCCCAACTCGATGCCCGCCGCATCAACCACGCGCGTGGGGTGGCCCGCCAGCGGCAGACCGCAGGCGACGAAACGCAGGGTGTCCGTGGCGCCCGGCGCCGCGGGTATCGCTCGCGCCGACCGCGTGAACGCTTCGCGCTGCACCACATCGATGACCGGCACGCGGTTGGGCGGCGGAAACGCGAGACCCACCGACGCTTCGGCCAAACCATACACCGGTGCAATCGCCTCCGGCTTCAAACCAAACTTCGCGAAGCGGTCACAAAACGCGGCAATGGTGTCGGGGCTGACCGGCTCCGCGCCGTTAAACGCGTAGCGCCACGACGACAGATCGACGCCTTCTATATCCTCATCGGCGATTTTGCGCACGCATAATTCATACGCAAAATTCGGCGCCGCCGACAGCGTGCCGCGATGGCGGTGCATCGCCCACAGCCACCGCGAAGGCCGCGCCAAAAACGCCAGCGGCGACATGATCACCGACGGGAAACCAAAATACAGCCCCGCCAACCACGCGCCGATCAATCCCATGTCGTGATACAGCGGCAGCCAGCTCACGAACACTTCGTCCGGACGCACCTGTACCGCCGCGCCCATCGCTCGAATGTTGGCCAGCAGATTGGCGTGCGAAAGGGCGACACCTTTGGGATTGCCGGTCGAGCCGGACGTGTACTGGATGAATGCGATGTCGTCTGCGGCGATATGCGACCGCAGATCAAAACGCACGCCGGGCGCAATCTCGTCCGGCGTCAACACATGCCGTAGGCTCGGCACCTGGGAGCGCAGCAACAGCGCCACACCTTTGGCCTGCGGCACGGTAATCAGCATCACCGCCTGCGCGTTGGACAAAATGCCGGCGTGGCGGGTCATGTGGTCTTCGAGTTGCGCGAGGCGCACCGGCGGATAAATCGGCACCGGAATGCCGCCCGCCATCAGAATACCGAGAAAACTGAAAAAATACTCGCGGCAGGTGGGCAGCATGATCGCCACCGTCTGCCCCGGCGTAAGCCCGCGCCCGGTCAGCTCTGCGGCCATGGCCGACGCGCCTGCGGCGAGCGCGGCGTAGCTGATGTCCTCAGCACTGTCGTCTTCACCGTACAGATGAATCTGCAATTGATCGGGATGGCGTTCGAGATGCCAATCGACCATTTCCAGCAGCGTGCGCGCCTCGGTGGGCACGCCCTCTCCGCCGCGCACCGCCAGCGCCTGCACAAAGTGGGCGGCGTCCGCGAGCGGCCCGTGCGCGCCCGCGGAACCCATGGCGCCCAGCACAAAGCGCAGCAGGTCGCGCGGCGTTTCGGCTTCGTTCAATGCGCGCTCCGGCAGCGCCACATTGAACGCACGTTCAGCGCGCAACAGCAGTTCCGCGCGCCCCAGGCTGTCGATGCCCAGATCGCGCTCCAGCGAGCTGTCGAGCGTCACCCGCAATACGCGTCCGGGTCGCGTTTCGCGCACAAACGCGTCCGCCAGCGCCAGCATGCGCGTGGTGGCGTCGTCAGCCTGCGGTACTGCGGAGGGTATAGGGGGTATAGACATCATGTATTGACCTGCCCGATCTCAAGAGACGCGGATGATGCTTGAGGTTTGTTCAACCCCCGGCGAAGAGCCGCAATTGAGGAGGCA
>JAYVQD010000587.1:0-3366 GCA_043777275.1 Nitrosomonadales bacterium | reverse complement strand
GACGCGTCAACGGCAAGGTGGTGGATACGTCATTTTGCATGAGTGCCGACGCAGAGCTTGCGATCATTACCGACAAGGATGCCGCCGGGCTGGAAGTGCTGCGCCATTCATCGGCACACTTGCTGGCGCACGCGGTGAAAGAGCTTTTTCCCGATGCGCAGGTCACCATCGGCCCGGTCATCGATGACGGCTTTTTCTATGATTTTTCGTATAAACGTCCTTTCACGCCGGAAGACTTGGTGGCGATTGAAAAACGCATGACGGAGATTGCCAGGCGCGACGTCAAAGTCGAGTGCCAGGTGATGCCGCGCGATGAAGCGGTCAAATTCTTCAGTGACATGGGCGAGAAATACAAGGCGGAGATCATCGCATCGATTCCGTCCAATGAAGCTATTTCCTTGTATAAACAGGATAACTTCATCGACCTGTGCCGTGGCCCGCACGTGCCGTCCACCGGCAAGCTGAAGGTATTCAAGCTGATGAAAGTCGCCGGCGCCTACTGGCGTGGTGACTCGAAAAACGAAATGCTTACGCGCGTGTACGGCACGGCGTGGGCGAAAAAAGAAGACCAGGAAGCGTATTTGTTCCGGCTGGAAGAAGCGGAAAAACGCGATCACCGCAAACTCGGCCGGCAACTCGATTTGTTTCATTTGCAGGACGAAGCGCCGGGCATGGTGTTCTGGCATCCGCATGGCTGGACGATGTGGCAGATCATCGAGCAATACATGCGCGGATTGCTCAATAACGCCGGCTACCGCGAAGTGCGCACGCCGATGGTGATGGATCGCGTGCTGTGGGAGAAATCCGGCCACTGGGAAAATTACCGCGAGAACATGTTTACCACCGAGTCCGAAAAACGCGACTACGCGGTGAAACCGATGAATTGCCCAGGGCACGTGCAGATTTTTAATCAGGGCGTGAAAAGTTATCGTGAATTGCCGCTGCGCATCGCGGAGTTCGGTTCGTGCCATCGCAATGAACCTTCCGGTGCGCTGCATGGGCTGATGCGCGTGCGTGGCTTTGTGCAGGACGACGCGCATATTTTCTGCACCGAAGCGCAGGTTCAGGACGAAGCGGCGCGCTTTATCGATTTGCTGCGTGGTGTGTACACCGATTTTGGCTTTAACGATATCGAAATCAAGCTCTCCACGCGGCCGCCCAAGCGCATCGGCGCGGATGCGGTATGGGATCGTGCCGAAGCCGCCCTAAAGGCATCACTCGATGCCAAAGGGCTTAAATGGGAGCTAAATCCGGGTGAAGGTGCGTTTTACGGCCCGAAAATCGAGTTTTCGTTGAAAGATTCGCTGGCAAGGGTTTGGCAGTGCGGTACGCTGCAACTGGATTTCGCGCTGCCTGAGCGGCTGGGCGCCGAATACGTGACCGAAGACAATGCCCGCAGTACGCCGGTAATGCTGCATCGCGCCATTCTGGGCTCGCTGGAGCGCTTTATTGGCATCCTGATCGAACACTACGCCGGGGCGATGCCGGTATGGCTGGCGCCGGTTCAGGTGGTCGTTTCGAGCATTACCGAGAACCAAACTGCCTACGCGCAAGCGGTCGAAACCGCCCTGAAGGCGGCTGGGGTGCGGGCAGTATCCGACTTGAGAAATGAGAAGATTTCCTATAAAATACGGGAACATAGTCTCCAAAAGTTGCCTTATCAGTTGGTCGTCGGCGATAAGGAAGTCGCGGCTCGTCAGGTCGCCGTCAGAACCCGTAAAGGTGAGGACTTGGGCCAAATGGCTCTGGAGGACTTCATTTCCCGTCTACAACAGGATGAAGGCCAGAAGGGGCGATGATGAGTTATTTAGTTTAATATTATCAAGGAGTTATCGCATAGCACAGGAAAAAGAAGCACGCATCAATACGGAAATTACCGCACCGGAAGTCCGGCTAATCGGCGCGGGTGGTGAACCGATTGGTGTGGTGAGTATAGCGGCGGCGAACAAGCTTGCCGAAGAGGCTGAACTGGACTTGGTTGAAATTGCGCCAACAGCAGTTCCTCCGGTCTGCCGCATCATGGATTTTGGCAAGTTCAAATACCGTGAGAGCAAGCGGCTGCATGAAGCGAAGCTCAAGCAAAAGCAGATCGTCGTTAAAGAAGTGAAGTTTCGCCCCGGCACCGACGAGGGTGATTACAAGATTAAGATCAGGAACCTGTTACGGTTCCTCGAAGAAGGCGACAAGGTCAAGATCACATTACGCTATCGTGGGCGTGAAATGGCGCATCAGGAGTTTGGAATACGGCTGCTTGAACGCATCCGCGGCGAGTTAGAACCGCATGCTGTGGTCGAGCAGTTTCCGAAAATGGAAGGACGTCAGTTGGTGATGGTGATGTCCGCCAAAAAAGGTGGTAAGGCGCCGCAGAAAAATGTGGTGAAAGCGGCGCCGGCGCCCGCGAAGGCGGCGCCAGCAGGTGCAGCACCCGTAGTTGCAGTTGCTCCCGTAGTCGTTGCTGTTGTTCCAGCCGTTGCAGTCTCGCCAGCCGCTCCCGTTGTACCGGTGGCGGCTGCGGTTTTATCAGTGGTTGATAAAAAGTAGATAACAAGTAGTTGTCCAGGTTTTAGAAGTCCCGCCCGTCAAGGGCAGGCACCTGGCGCTAAGCTAAAACAGAGGTAGTCATGCCGAAACTCAAGTCCAAGAGTGGCGCGGCCAAGCGTTTCCGTAAACAAGCAGGTGGCGGAATTAAACGCGGATCGGCCAATATGCGTCATATACTCACCAAGAAAAGTACCAAGCGCAAGCGTCAATTGCGCGGTGGTACTGCTGTGCACGCATCCGATGTGCGCGCAGTCCGTGCCATGTTGCCGTATTAAAGGAGATCAGCCATGCCAAGAGTAAAACGTGGTGTGATCGCCCGCGCGGCACACAAGAAAGTCCTCGAAAAAGCCAAAGGTTTCCGCGGTCGCCGCGGCAACGTATTCCGGGTTGCCAATGAAGCCGTGATGCGCGCCGGGCAGTATGCCTATCGCGATCGTCGCAACAAGAAACGCGTGTTCCGTTCGTTGTGGATCGCGCGTATCAACGCAGCCGTGCGCGAGCATGATATGAGCTACAGCCAATTCATGTACGGCCTTAAAAAGGCTGCTATTGAAGTGGATCGCAAAGTGCTCGCCGATATCGCCGTTCTCGACAAGCCCGCATTTGCGAAGTTTGTGGAATCCGCGAAAGCAAACCTCGCAAGCCCCGGCGCCTAAGCGTACCAACAGGGAAATTGCCGTAAACGCAACTCCCGGGAAAAAGAGGCTCACCAGCCTCTTTTTTTTGCGATACGATTTGTGCAATCCGACTACACCTAACTACGCGCAACACTGCGCACCGCTAAGCGATCCGAAATCAGATGCAAGACCTTGATGCAATCATAAA
>JAYVQD010000586.1:0-13339 GCA_043777275.1 Nitrosomonadales bacterium | reverse complement strand
TCGATTCGACATTGGTTTTGAATACCACGGTTTTCAGGCGTTTGGGATCCACGCCCACGGATTTGACGACCTGCGCGAGACCCAGATGATTGGAGCCGCCGCGCGTGAGCATGCCGATGGCGAGCGATTCGGGATTCGCCTTAAGACGCTCGATCAGATCGCGCATGTCCCTGATCGGCGAATCCGCCGCGACGGATATCGCGGTGCGCTCGACCAGCAGCAGCGCGATGGGCGAGAGATCGCTGTAATGCTGCTGCACCAGCCCGGTAATCTGCGAGGTGAAAATACTGGAGGTCGAATACAGCAAATAGTGCGGATCACCGGGATGCTGGCGCAGATACACCGCCGCCAGCGTCTGGTTGCCGCCGGATTTGTTCATCACCACCACCGGCGTCGGCACCAGCTTGCGCTCTTGCAGTATCGATTGAATCAGCCGCGCCATCTGATCGTTGAGTCCGCCGGCGGCGGTCGGCAGAATGATTTCAACCGCCTTGTCGGGGCGCCACGCCGGTTGACCCCACGCTACATTCGCCGCGACGGCGGCCAGTGCCACGAATGCGACGAATGCAGCGAGGCTGATGACGGCAATACGAAGACGAATGAGGCCCATTAAATTATTCAATAAAAACATATACTTACAATATTTCTATTTCATCAGCCCGACATCGGACATAGTGGCTTTGGTGGCGTTGTATTCCACCTCCAGATATTTCGCAAACTCGCTGCTGCGCATGAAACGCGACGCGAGATTGTTGCTGTCCAATTGTTTTTTCCAGTCGGCGGTGGTGATGGTCTTGCCGATGGCGTCTTCCCAAAACGCAATTTGTGCGGGCGTGATGTGCTTCGCGCCGAGAATGCCGCGCCAGTTGGAAATGCCCGTCGCGTCGACGCCCTGCTCGCGAAAGGTCGGCACGTTGGCGATGGAACCCCCAGTGCCACCAATGCGTTGCGGCGCAGTCACGCCGAGCATGCGCACGTTGCCCGCCTGCACCTGCGGCAGCGCCGCGCTCACCGACGACACCACGGCGTGTATGTGTCCGCCCATGACGGCGGTCAGCGATTCCGCGTTGGTTTTGAACACCACCATTTTCAGTTTTTTCGGATCGATGCCCGCCGAACGCATAGCCTGCGCCGCCGCCAGATGATTCGGCCCGCCGCGCGCCACCACGCCGAACGACAGCGATTCCGGATCGGCGCGCAATCGTTCAATCATATCGCGTAGGGATTTCATCGGCGAATTTGTCGCCACGCTAATCACGCTGTAATCCACCAGCAGCAGCGCCAGCGGCGTGAAATCGGTGTAGGAGAGCGCCGTCACGCCCGCGATCTGGTTGGTGAATATCGTCGCCGTGGTGTAAAGCAGATAGTGCGGGTCGGCGGGATGTTGATGCAGATGCACCACCGCCAGACTCTGATTGCCGCCGGGTTTGTTGTTGACGAGGGTCGGCGTGGGCAGCAGCTTCAAATCCTGAAACGATTTTTGCAGCAGCCGCGCGTTGGTATCGTTGATGCCGGAAGCCCCGGTGGGCACGATGATTTCGACGGGCTTGTCGGGACGCCACGCGGGTTGGCTCCATGCGGGGGCGTGGAGTGCGGGAAGAATCAGCGTCAGCAGAGTGCAACTAATGAGTTTGGGAATTGGCATGAAAGAATTATCGTAGCAGCCAGTCAAATAGGAAAGCGCTTGCAATAAAACCACCCCCACCGTCGTTCCCGCGCAGGCGGGAACCCATAACACACGTGCCGTTTGAAGTATTGCCTAGATTCCCGTCCCCGACTAAGGCATTCGAGAACAGGCTCTGCGCGGGAACGACATTCTGGCTGTATGCGTGCCGCCGCTCATGCTTCCCACAAAGGCCGCCGCAAACTCCCCACATCATCCACCGGCCCCCGCCCCGGTCCCGGTTTCGAGCCCAGCAACTCATAGTAGCGTGACGCCAGCGCCAGATCCTGCAACGCCGACCCTACTGACTTGAACAGGATCATTCCCTGATCGGGTATGGCAGCCTTGCCGGTCACGATCTGCCCCAGCGTCACGCGCTTCGATTCAGGCAACGCGCCCGCCGCAACCGCCTGCCGCAATTCGCCGGCTTCTTCCAGCGCGTGCAGCGTATCCACCACCACCAGACTCGCATGGCGAAAACAGTGCACATCGGCCTCGGCGTATTGGCGGCGGGTGTTGCCCACCGCGCACAGCAGCCGGCAATCGGTGAGCCACTCGCCGCGCAATATCGGCTCGGGTGTGCGCGCACTGCTGCCGGAGGCGACGATTTTTTTGCCGCGCGCGGCGGCTTCAACACTGTCCACCGGCGTCACCGTGACGCCGAGTTGTTTGGACATCTCGCGCGCAAAGCGTTCGCGGTTGGCAGCGGTGGGGCTGTACACCGACACCGAGTCGAGTTTGTAAACTGCGGAGAGGCACTCCAACTGCTTGCGCGCCTGATTGCCGGAGCCGATAACCCCAACCGACACCGGCCCCGACACCGCAACCTTGCGGCCGATCACGCCGCTGCATGCGCCGGTGCGCAAGTCGGTAATCAACTGCCCGTCCAGCATCGCCAGCAGTGCGCCGTCCTTCAGGCTGTAGAGCGACACCACGTAGCGCGTGCCCACGCCCTTGATGCCGTGATACGCCTTCATCGCCGCATAGCCGGATACTGGATCGGACGCAAACAGGATGCGCATCGACCCCGCTTCAAAATCTGTCACGAACTTGGGTGACACCGAGGTGCGCCCGCCGGCCTCGCGCGCGAATGCGTGTTCGAGCAGATCAATGGTTTCGCGCATGCTTAACACGCCTTTGAGCGCGCTGTAGCCCAACATGACAGTCATGAATTTCTCCACAGGGTTTTCGTTAGAATAGCAGACATGAACCCTAATTCCCTCGAAACGCGCGACGCGCGCAGCGTCATTCATGGCCTGACCAATCTCAAGCAGCACGCCGAGCGCGGAGCGACAGTGATCGAGCGCGGTCACGGGGTGTGGGTCACCGACAACCACGGCAAAGATTACATCGAGGCCATGTCCGGTCTGTGGTGCATCGCGCTGGGCTACGGCAACGAGCGGCTGGCGGAGGTGGCGGCGCGGCAGATGAAAACGCTCGCCTACACCCCGCTCACCAACCATAAAAGCCATCCGCCGGTGATCGAGCTGGCGGAAAAACTGCTGGCGATGGCGCCCGTGCCGATGTCGAAAGTGTGGTTCGCCAGCACCGGCTCGGAGGCCAACGACTGTGCCGCAAGACTCGCGTGGTATTACTGGAACGCGGTGGGCCAGCCCGCCAAGAAAAAATTCATTTCGCACCAGCTCGCGTATCACGGCAACACCATCGCCACTGCGAGTTTGTCGGGCGTGAGCTACGCGCATGAGCGATTCAATCTGCCATTACCGGGTTTTTTGCATGTTGCTACACCGCATTACACGCGCCACGCAAAGCCCGGTGAAAGCGAAGAACAATTCACCGATCGGTTGATCGCTGACATCGAACAACTGATCGCACGCGAAGGTGCGGACACCATCGCCGCGTTTTTCACCGAGCCGGTGATGGCGGCGGGCGGTATCGTCGTGCCGCCGCGTGGCTATTTTGAGAAATTACATAACTTGTTGTTTTTAAAAAATATTTTATTGATCTGCGATGAGGTGGTCACCGCCTTCGGACGCATCGGCGAAATGTTCGGCGCAACCGCGATGGGCCTTAAACCCGACATGCTGGTGTGCGCCAAAGCCTTGTCGAGTGCGTACATTCCCATCTCGGCGCTGCTGATGAACGAACGCGTGTACGAAGCGATAGCGCGCCAGAGCGACGAGATGGGCGTGTTCGGTTTGACCATGACCTACTCCGGCCATCCGGTGGCGGCGGCAGTCGCGCTCGAAACGCTGAACATCTACGACGAGATGAACATCACCGTGCGCGTGCGCCAACTCGAAGCGCCGTTTTTGGGCGGGCTGAATCGCCTGCTCGAACACCCGCTGGTGGGTGAAGTGCGCGGGCGCGGGTTGCTTGCGGGCGTGGAATTGATGCCGGTTAAACGTGAAGCTGAAACACGCACGCCGTTCGATCCACAGTTAAAAGTGGGCGCGCTGTGCGCGCGTATCGCCGAAGAACACGGTTTAATCGTGCGCGCCATCGGCGACACCATAGCGTTTTGTCCGCCGCTGATTATCAGCGAAGACGAAATCGCGGAAATGCTGGCGCGTTTTACAAAAGCGCTGAATGAAACCGCGCGGCAGGTGGGTGTTTGAGCGGGGCAATGCGCCCTGCGGCGTTTATTCGGTCGTGAAGAATTTCGCTATCAGGTTGTCGGTGGTTTCCTGCGTGGGCACACAGGACGTGCCCGCCCTACGCTTGCTGGCGCCCGCGTTGCGGTTATCGGAGACGCAGCCGTTTTGGGATAAGCCTACGGTCCCGCTGGGTTTTCATCGGGAGGTTTGGTCGTCGCAGGGGGTTAGAGGTATTGTTGGTGCCTACGTTCGAGGTGAGGCACCAGTCGCGCACTTCGAATTGCCGCCAATCTCTAACCTGATGAGCCTGCTCGTGCAAAGGACAGACAGCCGTTTTGGCGCCGTCGGGGCGGCTCATAGGACAAGCCTGGCGACCTTCAAGACGATCTGTTTCCGGAAACGCCTATAACAGGTGGGGGCAGAATGATCCAGCCTGAGCCATGGCACCCTGGGCAGATTCCATTTCCCTTGCACCGAATGCAAGTTTTCTCAAACACCCCTCGCCCTTGGCCACCGCAGCGACGGCAACTGCCAGTGCCACTGCAGCCCCCACACTTGACCGCTCCGTTCGGCGCTTGCTCACTCATGTCTTGATCCCCGTCAACAGATTAATGTGCGATTCTTTCCGTTGGTCCGACCACTGAATAACCCCTGTTTTAGTTACTAACCCCCAACTCCTTGCGCAGATCCGCTATCGCCTGATCCTTGGTTTTGCCCAAACGCGGTGTGCGTTGTCCAATCGGCACGTTCTCGATTTCCGGCACGATCTTCATTGCCACGAACACCGGTCCGGTTTCGGACATGATGCGCTTGACGTTGACGGAGAACGATTCAAGATTCGTGTAGGCGTAGGAATACGGATAGCCGCAGCCCTTGGCGATGGCTTCGTACGCGATGTTTTTTGCGTTCGGCACGGGCTGGCCGCCGGTGGTGGCGTAGCATTCGTTGTCGAGCACGAAGTGATAGAAGTTTTTCGGCTTTTGCTCAGCCACCATCGACAGCACGCTCAGGCTCATCTGCAGGTCGCCCTCGGAATCGAACAGCACCACTTTATTGTTCGGCTGCGCCAGCGCCAGACCCAGCGCAAACGATGCATGGCCGCCCATCGCCGGATCGCCGAGCGACAGATCGCGGTTTTTCAGCGTGCTGATCTTGTCCCAATGGCGGTTGGCGCGCCCGGATACCACGATGGCGTCGCCGCGGTGCGGCGCGAACACTTTTAGTATTTCTTCCATTTGCATCATGATGATTTTCTCCCGTAGCAGACTTAGCGGATTTAGCGATTGAAGCCGTGATACTCGTCGCCGATCAACACGGCGACAGGGCGTTTGTTTTTTTGCGCTTCCTCGAACGCCACCGAAATGCGCGGCGCATCGCTGCTGTTTTCGACGAGGTAGTACTGAATGTGAAACGCGTTGAGAAACGGCTCGGTGTAAGTGGCGGCGGTGTCTTTGTTGACGCCGTGGCGCGTGTAGCCGCGATAACCCACCATCAGCACCACGGGGATGTTTAGGCCCATGGTCCAGCCGCGCATGGAGTCGCCCGACTCCATCAGGCCGGTGTTCTGGATCAGGATCACGGGCTTGGCGCCGCCGACGTAAAGGCCGGCCGCGCATGAAAACGCGAGGCCTTCGCGCGGCACCGGCACCAGCGTGATCGACGGGTCCGCTTTCATCAGCGTGTAGAGCCAGTTGGTTTCGCTGTCGGGCAGCCACACCACGTGGGTGATGCCGTGTTTTTTCATTTCAGCCAGAACGATTTCCGGGCTGAGGCTTCCTTCGTTGCTCATGGGGTCTCCCTGATGAATGGTGAGATTGCAGACGTCGTTTTTACCATAGTCCCGGCGTGTTATCGCGCGCCCGCCAGTAACGCGGAAATCCCGGCTATCGATCCCGGCTGTTCAAAATGGCGCGCTGTGTCGAACAGCGTTTTCGCTTTGGCCGCACCGATCACCGGCTCAACCAACCCTTCAAACTTTACCCGCAGATCGTCCCAGCTCATCGGGTTGTCTGGATGGCCGATCACAATGTCGGTATCGGCGTGCAGGTGTTCGCCATCGACCAGATACACATCGAGATGCGCCGAGTGCGGCGGTTGTCCCTGCACCGCTTCGAGTTCGACCACCGGCAGCACGCCCATAATTGACGCATCGTGCATTTTGTCGTCGGTGAAATCCGAGGCCACCACCGCGTGCCCACGCAGCGCGAGTGCGATGCAGAACGGCACGCTGAATTTGCCTTCCAGCGGCGTGCGCGGCGCCAGCTTGCCAGCGGTGATAAGTGCGTTCGGATGCACTTTCGCATGCACGCGCTGGATCGCGCGTCCGGCGATCTTGGCGGCCAGTGTGCGCGCGGCCTGCGTGGAAGCCTGCGTCGCGCGGCAACTGGCAAAAGGCTTGAAGCCGTTGGTGAGTATTTCCCAGCTTTGATCGAAATCCAGCGGCAGCGGTTCAACGTCGTGATCCTGGATGAACACATCGAGCAGAGTTGCCTGATGCGCGGCCTTCTTGCGTGGTGTCTTGTCCAATTCCCCAAGTTCATACAAATGCGTAGCCGCGACAAACCCATCCGCGGCCAGTTGCGCGGCGAGGATGCCGTCCATCGCAGCCTTGCCGGCATGAAACGGTTTGCCGTGCGTGCCGAATGAGCCCACCAGCCCGCCTGCGGTGGTGGCGGCCACGCCGAGCGCATGGCCGATCTGCTGCTCATTCAGTTGCATCAGCGCGCACGCCACCGCGGCTGCACCCGCGCGGCCCACCACTGAGGTTGGATGCAGCCCGCGCCGTTGCAGGTTGCGCCCCACGCCGGTTACGTAGCCGCCGCCGAGTTTGCACATCACTTCGTAGCCGGTGACAAACGCCGCCATGGTGCTGCGCTCGTCACAATCGTGATGTTCGGCGAGTGCCAGCGCGGCAGACCAGCAACACGCGCTCGGATGGCCTGCGCCGCCGGGATGCGTGTCGTCGTAATCCATCGCGTGCGCCATGGTGCCGTTGGCGAGTGCGGCGAGCGCGGGTGTGGTTTGCCCGCCGAGAAAAACGCGCGCGTTGCCTGCCGCGTTCCAGCGTTTGAGGGTGGCGCGCACCGGTTGCACCGGCGCATCGTTATGAGCCCCCACCGCGACGCCGAGAAAATCCGCCAGCGCACGCTTCGCGGCGTCGATAATGTCGCCGGGAAATTTGCGCGTGACGGTGCCGGCGATGTACTCAACAAGTTGCCGGTTGCGTGGCGTCTGCAACACGAGTTAAATCGTAAGTATTTGTTTTAATTTAGTATTTTTATAACTCTCAGGAGATCTCAATAACTCTGCGGCGCCTCCCGCAGAAACACCGGCAGGTCGGTCACCGGCGGACGGCAGCCCGGCACCGCGTACATCATGTCGCCGACAAAGCCGCGGTGATACGCGGTGTGGTGATACAGATGCAGCAGCATTTCGGCGAGCGACATGCTGACCACGTTGCCGCCGATCAGCGTCACGGGGCGGCGGTCGGCGAGCGTTTCGTCGGTTTGTTTGTCGCTCCACTGCTCGTACCATTTGTCGATGGCTTGCTGCTGCTTCCACCATTCGTCCAGCGTTGGCGAGTCGGCGGAATTGCGCGCGCTCATGCCGTGATCGCGGCCTTCGAGATGCGCCTGCCAGATCAAGTCGATGATGGTGATGTGATTCATGGTGTGCACCATGTTCTTGAACAAACTCTTGCGCTCTTTCAATGCTTCGCCCGGCGGCAACGCGGCAATGGCGTCGTACCAGACTTTGTTCGACCAGGTGTTGTAGCGCGTGAGCATGCGGGCGGTTTTGGCGGGGATCATTGGGTTCTCCGGGTGAAAGGAATCGGCATCATAACGAATTTCGCTAGTGCGTATCGTCGCCGTGATCAACTCAATTCGGCGCGGCGCGTACCCCTTGCCGACCGGATAGATCGATCGCTTTCTGCACGATGCCCGCGGCTTTTGCTTCGTTGGCGAGTTGCGTGAGCCGGCTTTTCGCGTCAGGCGACCCGCCTTTGGCGGTGGATATCGCGAACGCGACCGTGTCGAACGCGCCGATGATCTTTGACCCCGGCAGGCGATCGGCGATTCTCTGCACGCTATCGGTGCCCGTGGCATACAGATCAATTTTGCCGTCGCGCAACATCCCGGTCACGATATCGGCATCGCCGGCAAGGCGCACCAGTTCCGCGGATTTAAACCGCTGGCTCAGGAACGCATCTGCGGAAGCGTTGCGCGGCACACCGATTTTCACGCCTGCCTGATCCACCTGATTGGGGCCGGCAAACGCACGTCCCGGCGCGGTCAGGGACACATAATCGATCAGAATCACGTCCGGCATAAAATCCACCCGCTTCGCCGCCAATGGATTTCTGCCGGTGACGATGATGTCCCATTCGTCCTTGCCGAAACTCGCGGTATAAGTCGCAGCGCCCGAGTAGACCACCGGCTCGAAGGGCACGCCGAGTTTGTCCGCAATGAATTTGCCAAGTTCGGCCGCAATGCCGGCAGCGCTGCCGTCGGCCGCACGCGCATACAAGGGTGGGCACGTTTTATGCGCCCACGCGTTGCGGAACATTGCGCAGCAGGTCGCGTAGGCAAAACAAACAACGTTTTGCCCACCCTGCCGATGGTTGCCGCATCAGGCCGATTTTTCAAAGCCATAAAGCGCCTCAGGATTCTGCACCAGTATGCGATTGCGTATGGCTTCATCCGGCGCCCACGTGGAAAGCAAATCAAACAGCAGCGAATCATCCGGCTTTTCAGCGGCGCTGGGATGGGGCCAATCGCTGCCCCACACCATGCGCTCCGGCGCGGCCTTGACGAAAGCCTGCGCAATTTTAGTGGCGTCCGCATACGTGGGTGGGCCGACTTCGGTGTTGAAATACGCGCCCGCCAGCTTGACCCACGCGCGTCCGGCATCGAGCAGGCCGCGCACGATGCGATGCGATTCATCGTTGACCCCCGCGGGCAGATGCGGATGCCCCAGGTGATCGATCACGATTTGCACCGGCAGCCGCCGCAGAAGTTCGGCCAGTTCAACAATCTGATCGGCCTCGATGTTGAATTGAATATGCCAGCCGAGATTCGCAACACGTTTCGCCAGCGGTTCGATCATCTCCGGCTGCACCGCGCGCGTCTTCGGGTCACCAAGGCTGAAACGGATGCCGCGAATGCCCGCGTCGTTGAAGCGTTTGAGTTCGGCATCGCTGATGGTCGGATGCACCACCGCCACACCACGCGCGTTTGCACCGAGTTGCTTCAACGCATCGAGTGTCACCGCGTTGTCGGTGCCGTAATGACGCGGCTGCACCACCACGTTGCGCGTGGTGCCGAGGCACTGTTGCAGCAAGCGGTAATCCGCCACCGTGCTGTTCGGCGGCACGGGGCGTGCAGGCTGCGGCTGCGGCTGCGGCTGCGGTTGCGGTTGCGGTTGCGGTTGCGGTTGCGGTTGCGGCAACGCAAAGCGCGCAGGATCGTAAATGTGATGATGGCAGTCGCACGCGTTAGCGGGCGCTTTGAGCGTGGGCGGGGCGGCGCCGCTGGAGTTGGGGACAGGCTGAAAGGATGAGGTCATAAATTTATCAATAAAAACAATAGATTATAAATTTTCACTGCGAGGTCGTGGTGATGTCACTCCTCCATCAAAGCAAACGTCCAAACTGAAGCCCCCGGCGACACATGGGCGCGTATCGCGGGGTTGCTGATGCCGCCGTTGCGGTCGCGCTTGAGATCGTCGAGGGTTTGCGCGAATGCCGCACCGGCCAGGGCTATCGCTGCGATTCCAACGGTCATGCGGAATGTCATTTTTATCTCCCTTTGCTGAAACGTTCACTGACGCCAGTCTAATCCCCCGCGTCAGGCGTGCCCGGCACGGCTCGCTCGGGCATCGTGCGGCAGGGTATTAGTGATGTCAAGATGAGTAGACTGCTACAATTCCGCTGGGCGCGCGCTGGCCTCAGTGAATGGTGAATGGTGAATCGTGAATCGGATGCAGGCATCCGCAGGCATCGGATAGGGGTTATGAATCCACGCGCCTACACTACACTATGCCGCGTAGCGCGGCCCGAAATGGCTACACCCATAGTGTCAAAAACAGTGTCCCAATGAGTGTCACAATGCCACTGTTGTTACGGTTGTAATTTGTGCTGGTTGTTCACACCCTTCTCACCAGATTCTCACCAGATTCTCACCAGATTCTCAATTAAGGCTCGCGCATCGTGTTTGAGAAATTATTTAGTAAAGACAAAGACTTACCAGAAGGTTCCGGCGCCGATGCCGACCTTTCTCCAGTGCTTGGCGAGCACGTCCCCACCCCTCTTTCTGCGGACGAGCTGCAACGTTGGCAGGCACGTATCCAGGCCGCCGCACCGGACGATGCGGCATTGCTGCACTTGGCGCATGAGGCGCCCACGGTGTCGCTGAAGCTCGCCGCGATCGAAGCGCTATCGCAGGAAAATTCATTCAAGCAGGCGATGCATGATTTTCGCGAGCACGACAAGCGCCTGTATCGCGCCGCGAAATCACGCTGGGAAACAACGCACGGCAAACGGCTCGCTACGGAAGAGGCCGATGGCTTGATCGCCAGCGCCTGTGCATTGATCGAGCAGGCGTTCGTGCCGGTCAATCGGGTGCTGGATCTGGATCGCGCGTGGGCCGCGTTGGATGGCGCGTTGCTCGATGCCGCGTTGACGGCTGAGTTTACGGCATTGAGCGCGCAGCTCGGCGACAGAGTGCGGCAGCAGGGTGAGCGCGCACAGGCGTTGACCCGTTGGCTCGGCGCCGTTGATGCGGCCATCGCCACCTTGCACGCAACGCTGCCGGGTGTAGCGCAAGGCGAGACCGCGCCGACCGAATCGGAAGCGTTGGCGGTGAGCCTGCTTGAACTCACGCAGAGCGCACCCGAGGCAGGCGAGCCGCGCTGTATCGAAAAAACGCTGTCCGCGAATCAACTGCTGGCGTTGGCCTCCAGCGTGGTGGAGCGCGCAAAATTTTTGCAGTCGTTGCCCTTGCGTGGCGACGCGGGTGCTGTCGATGAGGTGGATGAGAAGGCGCGTATCGAGCAGTGGCGCGCTTATCCCGAGATTTCCGAAGGGGCGCTGCACACCGTGCTGGCAACGCGCTTTGCCGACTGGCGCAACGCGAGCACCCACGAGCGGCAACGCGAACACGATGCATTGAGCGCGCAGGATCGCGAACGGCGCGCCGAGCAAAACAAAAAACGGCTCGATGCCATTCAGCGCAACATCGAGGCCGCCGAAGCCGCGCAAGCCGCGGGACATGTCGCCGACCTGACCCGCTTGCTGGGCACGATTGATGCGGCGTTAAAGCGCGGCGCGGTGAATGCCGCGCTCACCTTGCGCATCGAATTGTTGCGCAGCGAGCAGCGGCGCCTGCACGACTGGCAGCGCTGGAGCGGCGGGCAGGGGCGCGAACAACTCGCGACCGAAGCGCAGGCACTGGCCGAAGCCGCTGCTGGCAAAGTTGCCATCAAGGCGCATGCCGAGGCCATCGACAAGTTGCGTGAACGCTGGAAAGAACTGGACAAGCTGGGCGGCGAATCCAATCAAGCCGTATGGCTGGCGTTTGACGGCGCGTTGAAAACCGCCTACGCACCGGTGGCCGCGCATCTGGACAAACTCAAGCTCGCGCGCGAAGAAAATCTGCTCGCACGCGAGAAAATTGTTGCTGCGCTGGTGCAATCAGCGGCAACATTTTTTCCGCCGCAGCCTGAGGCCGGTGTGCCGTCGGGAGAAACGCCCGCAGCAGAAGCGCCCGCCGAAGCAACGTCCACCGTAGTAACACCAACTCAGCCCGACTGGCGCGCGTTATCCCACGCGCTGGAAGAAGCGCAGATTGCCTGGCGCAAACTGGGCCCGGTGGAACACACCGTGCCGCGCAAGTCGCTCAAGGGTGATAAAGCGGTCACCACGCGTTATGCCAAGGCGGTGCAAGTGCTGGAGCAGCCGCTGAAGGCAGCCTATGGCGAAGCGCGCGGCCAGCGTGAGCAACTCATCGCCTCGGCCAAGGAACTTACCAGCGCCGCTGCCGCACGTGACGTGGTGGACAAGGTGAAAAAACTGCAAGTCCAGTGGCAGTCCGTGGCCAAAGCGATGCCGCTGCCGCGGCGTGACGAGAACGCGCTGTGGACGGCTTTCAAGAGCGCCACCGACGCCATCTTCACCGCGCGCGATGCGGCGCGCGCGGCAACGGAAGCGGCGTTCGACGCGCAGCGTAAAGCGCGCGAGGGCATCATTGCCCAAGTCGCGGCGCTGACTGCGATGACAGTCGCCGCGGATATCAAGCGCGCCCTGAATGACATCGATACCGAATGGCGCACCAGTCCCGAAGCCCCCAGAGCGCACGCCGCCAAACTGGATGCGCGTTATCGCGCCGCGCGCGATGCCGCGACCCAGCGCATCGGTGAACTGGCCACGCACGCCGCGCAAGCGCGTTACGACGCGCTGATTGCAAAAATGGCGCTGTGTGATGAGCGCGAAAGCCTGCTGGAGGCGCCCGATTCAAACGGCACCTTGTCGGAGGAGCAGGCGGTGGATATGGAGCAACGCTGGAATGCCATTGAACATTTTCCCGATGCATGGAAAAGCAAACTGGATGCACGATTCAGCGGTACCGGCCCATCCGCTGGCGCACCTGGCGTGGCTCCCGTAGTTTCGTCAAAGTCCGGCAAGAATGTCAGCGAGGGCTTGACCGATATCCTGCTCAATCTTGAGGTGGCGTGCAGCGTTGAGACGCCCGACGAATTTCTCGTCGCCCGGCAACAACTCAAAATACGCGCGCTGAAAAACGCGATGGAAGGCCGCCAGACCGCGACCACCTCGCCCGCGGATATCGAGCGCTGGCTGCTCGATGCATCCGCGCATCCGCGCCCCGACAAACTCTCGCGCGAACGGCTGGCGAAGATTATCGAGGCGGTGCGTCGCCGCCGGCTGGCTTAAGCGAACGGGAGAACGCTCGATGAAGCGCCGAGCCGTGGGTGCCGCCAGCGCGACGGTGGTGAAGACGGCGGGGATTACTCAGCAGTCGCCAACATAGGCGACAGAAGGAGCTTTGAAGAATGAGCGGACAAGGTGTGGCATTTGTTGGAGCTTCGCGAGCTGCGCCTCGAT
>JAYVQD010000585.1:0-3407 GCA_043777275.1 Nitrosomonadales bacterium | reverse complement strand
CCACCCAGCGTCTTGAAGCCTTGCTGCAACAAATCCCTGAAGACGCAATATGAGCGCCGCTGACACAAAAGAGTCGAAGGACGCCAAGGACGCGAAGGGCTTGCAAATCACCATCATGGGACGCAATTTTCGCGTCGCGTGCAAAGAAGAAGAACAAGCCAGCTTGCTCGAAGCCGTCGATTATCTGAATCGCCGCATGGAAGACGTCCGCGATCAGGGCAAGATCGTCGGTCTGGAGCGCATCGCCATCATGGCCGCGCTTAACATCACGCATGAATTTCTCGGCGCCAAGGTCGAAGGCGGTTTTGACATAGCGGCCTTCAAGCGTAGAATGACCAGCATGGAAACGGTAATCGATCAGGCGATGTCGGAACAAACCAAGTTGTTCTGATGTTGATCGAGTCTATCGTTCAGAAATTCCCCTGCGGTGTTCGTTAAGGCCTTAATTTCTTTGAGCCAATATGCTGTAAAAGGTTGCTGACCCTAGTGATACCGGTGTGAGCGTCCCACGCGGACGAACCTAAAGGAATCCGGAAGGCGACCCCTTGAACCTTTGGTTCAAGAAACGGGCCTGACGGCACAGGCGGGGGAACCCTCACTTGCAATGTTTAGTGTTGCGTTTTGAATGTTTAGTTTGTGAAGATGCGGCTTGGCCGCATTTTTTTATGGAGGCGTTTCATGCGTTACTGGTTGATGAAAAGCGAGCCTGACGCCTACAGCATCGACATGCTTGCCAAAGACAAAACCACGCCATGGACCGGCATCCGCAACTATCAAGCGCGCAATTTCATGCGCGACCAGATGAGCAAGGGCGACATGGTGCTGTTCTATCACTCCAACTGCGAGCCGCCCGGCATCGCGGGCGTGGCCGAGGTGTGCAAGCTGGCCTATCCCGACGAAACGCAGTTTGATCGCAAGAGCAAATACTATGACGCAAAAGCCACGCGTGAGAATCCGCGCTGGCTGCACGTCGATATCAAATTCGTGAAAAAAATTCCATTCATCAGCCTCGATGATCTGCGCGCAAACAAGGCGCTGGCCAACCTGCGCATACTCGCGCGCGGCAATCGGCTGTCGATCACGCCGGTGGATCCGGCGGAGTGGGATTACATCCATAAAATGTAGCCGTTCAAGGATAGAACATGACCCCGTCCGTCAAAACCATAGACACCCACGCGCATTATTTTCCGCAGAGCTACATCGACCTGGTAGCCAAACACGGCAACCGCGTCGGCGCAACCGTTGTTGAGGCCAACGGCGCAACTTTCATCCAGGTCGGCCTGAACCTGCGCACCGGCCCCATTACCAGCACCTTCATCGACCTCGATGAACGCCTGAGGCTCATGGACGCGCAAGGCGTCGGCATGCACGCGCTGTCGCTGACGCAACCGATGGTGTATTGGGCCGACGACGATCTCGGCATGCGGTTAAGCATGGCCTACAACGACGCCATCAGCGCCGCGCACCAAGCACACCCGACCCGCTTCATCGGCTTTGCCTGTCTGCCGATGCAAAACCCGAAACTGGCACTCGAAGAACTCGACCGCGCCGCCAAACTGCCCGGCATTAAAGGCGTATACCTCGCCACCGGCATCCGCGACCGCGAATTGTCCGACCGCAGCTTCTTCCCGGTGTATGAACGCTGCGAAGCATTGGGACTGCCGATATTTCTGCACCCGATGATGATTAACAACGAGCGCATGAAACAATTCTACCTCGTCAACATTTGCGGCAACCCCTTCGACACCGCACTCGCCGCGTGCCATTTGATTTTCGGCGGCGTGCTGGATGCATTCCCCAAACTCGAAATCAGCCTGCCGCACGCCGGCGGCGCGCTGCCGATTTTGCGTGGCCGCATGGATCGCGGCTTTGTCATCCGCGCCGAATGCAAGCATCTGCCACGTCCGCCGAGCGAATATCTGAAACGCTTCACCTACGACACCATCAGCTACAACGAAGAAATCCTCGAATACCTCATCAAACTCGTGGGCATTGATCGCATCATGCTCGGCAGCGATTACTGCTTCGACATCGCGTACGAAGAGCCGATTAAATTTCTCGAAGGTGTGAAATCGCTCACCGGCGCACAAAAACAGCAGATACTATGGAGCAATGCCGCGAAGCTGCTGAAACTGTAGGAACCGCCATGAATGCCACGCTCAAAACCCACATATCCACACCGCAACGGCGCCGTCTACTCACAGGGCTTGCCGCACTCGGCGCGAGCGCACTACTGCCGGGCTGCCAAACCGCCGCCACCGGCACACCGGGCCAACCACACCGCATCGATGTGCATCACCACTACATCCCCGACGCCTACGTGGCGGCATTGAAGGCGCACAAAATCCGGCCGGTGCAGTGGTCCGTGCAGATGTCGCTGGAGGAGTTGGATAAAAGCGGCATCGCCACCGGCATGATCAGTCCGCCGCCGCCCGGCATCACCTTCGGCGACGCGGCTTTCCGGCGCAAACTCGCGCGCGACATCAACGAAGCGGGCGCGAAAATGGCAAGCGACCGCCCCACGCGCTTCCGCCTGCTCGCGACCCTTCCGTTCGCTAGCGTCGAGGATAGCCTCGCGGAAATTGCCTACGCCTACGACACACTGAAGGCCGACGGCATTTCGCTCATGACCAGCTACAACGGCAAATACCTCGGCGACCCCAGCCACTGGCCGATCCTCGAAGAATTGAACCGCCGCAAGGCCGTGGTCTACACGCATCCGACCACGCCCGCCTGCTGCGGCGGCCTGCAACCCTTCATCTCGATCAACGCCATCGAAGGCCCGGTGGACACCACGCGTACCATGGTGAGCCTGATGTTCCAGGGGGGTGCTGCGAAATTCCCCGACATCCAGTGGATTTTCTCCCACAGCGGCGGCGTGACGCCGTTCCTGCTGTCGCGCTACCAGCGCGAGGAAGTGGAAAAAGACTTCAAGACCGCGATGCCGCGCGGGGTCATGCACGAACTGCGCAAGTTCTACTACGACACCGCGCAGGGCCACCACGAAGGCGCGTTGAAAGCGCTGCTCGCCATCATCCCAGCATCGCAAGTGCTCTATGGCACGGATTACCCGTTCTGGGATGGGCGCAAAGTCACTGGTGATTTGGTTAAGGGCGGATTAAGTGCTGCGGAGCTAATGGCGATTGATCGGGACAATGCGCTGCGGTTGTTTCCGCGGTTGAAGGTGTGAGCCGGCGCAACTGCTTTATCGCTTGAACCGATCACGGCGCGGGCCACGGATGTGCAGCACATGTACCGTCGCCGTCGCTTTATCCACCTCGTAAATGACCCGATAGATATATGGTTTGCGCCCATGCAGAAGCTGCCGCAGGCCCGCGTCTTCGGGCACGCGCGTACCCCGCTGCGGCAGGTTCTCAAGGCTGAATATCGCCTGCTCCAGGCGTGCG
>JAYVQD010000584.1:0-3421 GCA_043777275.1 Nitrosomonadales bacterium | reverse complement strand
TTCCCGCGCAGGCGGGAACCCATGCGGTGATGGCAGGGTTGCTGTGTTATGGGTTCCCGCCTGCGCGGGAACGACAGGGTCGGAAATGCGGCGTTTGTCGCGTTAAGCGACGTCGCCCGGCCCCGGCGGCTTCTTATGTCCATGAATCATCGCCGCCACCAAATTTTCACGGTGGCGCAGCGATGAAAAGATAACCCCGCTGATATGCAACGCCGCCAGTCCGAGCAACAAATACGTCAGCCATTCGTGTAATTCTTCCATCCACTCGACGCCCCAGAATCGGTCGGTGGTGAATAGCCACCCGGTGACGCACACGCCCGTGAGGGTAATCAGTAGCGCAACAATCATCCAGCCGCCGAGCGGGTTGTGGCCGAGGTGGCGCGGTTCCTGATGCGCGAGGATTTGTTTGCCGTAGTCCAGCGTCGCCTCGGGTGAATGCACGAACTGGGTAAATCGCGCGTACCGCGACCCAATCAGTCCCCACACGATGCGTACGGCGATGATCGCCAGTACCGCGTAGCCGATCCATTCATGCCATTTGCCGCGCGTGAACCAGGCGGCGACGATGCCGATGACGATAGACCAATGCCCAACACGAACCAGCAGATCCCAGACTTTGACCGTTGGCTTGACGTCGGGCCCGCCGGACATCAAGGTTTGCGCACGCTCAAGGTGTTGGGCACCAGCGCCAGCGTGACCGGGTGATAGTAGGCGTTGACGCGATCGCCGTTTTTGTCGAAGGCGTAGACCTCGTAGCAGCCGCCGTCTTCCTTGATGCGGCGGATTTTCCAGCCGTTTTGATCGATCAACTGTTTTTCGAGTTTCTCCTGCGGCTGCCAGTTGGCTTTCGGGCCGGATTCGCATGTGGCGACGCCGGTGGCGCCGGCATTGAAGGTGGCCAGCAGCGACAGGCCTGCGGCGGCCATGAGGGAGCGTCCGAGCTTGATCATGCGAATTTCCTTTTTAAAAGTGTTTCGGCGTATCGAAAAAACAGCAGCCTATTTTTTAGACTTGCTTTCCTTGGCCTTCTTGTCCAGCGCTTTTTTTTCCTCGGCCTGGATCTGTTTCATCATCGCGGCGTCGGGGTCTTTCCAGGTGGCGCCGGCGGCGCGCGCCATGTAAGCCACCGCGCGCGCGAATTCTTCCAGCGCGAGATCCGGTTTGCCGCCCTTCGGCGGCATGTCGCGTTCGCCCACCCAGCCATCGGCGGTGAGCACAGCTTGCGGTTCCTTAATGAGCTCCGCCCAGTCTTTTTTGTCGCCGAACTTCGGCGCCTTGAGCAGCCCGGTGCCATGGCAGACGACGCAGGTTTCCTTGAAGACCTGCTCTCCGGACTTGAGTGCGGATGCGGGTGGTTTGCCTTGTGCGAATGCCGCGCCGGCCGCGGTCAGGGTTGAGAACAAAATCAAGGCGGAGCGTGCGGTCGTCATGTTGATCCCTGGTGTGTCAAGATGGTTACGGAAAAAGTGTTCTGCTCGGTACTTGGAATTGCATCAGTGTGCTAAACGCAGATGAGGCCCGCAGGGATGACTACGGGTGGCGTTTCATGAACCCGGCGAACACACCCGCCAATTCGTCGTCCTTAATTTCCCACTGTTGCGGCGGCACGATGTCGATATCCTGATCTTCGGGGAACAGCAGGTAAAGTTCGCTGCCGGGGATGAGTTTTTGCGCGCGCTCGCCGACGCCGCGGTCGTGGGTCTTGTCGTTGCCGGGCACCACCAGCGTGGGGATTTTGATGGAATTCAGTTGCGCTGCCGTGGCGCCGATCACCGGTTTGCCGGCATCCTGCAAAAAACCATCCGCCCATCGGCTGAAAGAGGCCGTAAAGCGCGCCACGTCCATGTTCATGATGGCTGCGCGATTCGACGGGCGCTGGGCGATGCGTTCACGGAAGTGTTCGGTGTCGCACACCGCCGCCATGCCGTCTTTCCCGCCGTTCTTCGCGGCCTCGATGAACTGAAAATAGTATTGGTTGGCCAGTCGCTTGGCGGCGAATTCGCCGCCGGTGACGCGCCACAGCAGCAAACCGCGCACCGCTTCCGGGTGACGCAGCGCCAGCAACAACGACATGCGGCAGCCTGATGAGCCGCCCCCCACAAACGCGGGTAGCGCGTTGAAGTGCTGCAACATCGCGTAGAGGTCTTCGGCCCAGATTTCGTATTCCGATTCGGCGCCTTCGAGCACCACGTCGGAGGCGCCGCAGTTGCGCCGGTCGTGAATCAGCACGCGATAGCCTGCGGCGGCGACGCGTTCGGCGAGGTGTTTGACGCCTTCCAGCGGGCGGCGTCCGCCGGGCGTGAGCGCCACCCATGGACCTTTGTCACCGAGAATTTCGTAGTTGATGTGGGCGCCGCGTATTTGCATTTGGGGCATGGGATTCTCCAGGATTTGTTTGAGGTGATTAGCCTTCGGCCTTGATGCCCGCAGCCTTAATCACTCTGCCGAATTTCTCGACTTCGCCGCGCACGAATTTCTGGAAATCATCCGGCGATTCGCCGCCGATTTTGTAGCCGTGTTTTTCGATGGCCGGGCGCACGTCCGCGTGGTTCATGGTTTTGCTCACCGCGTCGTAGAGTTTTGCGAGCACGGGCTTGGGCACGGCGGCGGGCACCCACATGCCGAACCATGCGTTCACATCAAAGTTCGGTAGCCCCGATTCGTGCGCGGTGGGGATGTCCGGCGCATTCGGGTTGCGCTGCATCGATGAGATGGCAATGCCGCGCAGCCGCCCCGAGCGCGCCTGCGGCAGCATGTACGAAATGCCGCCGATCACCAGGTGCGTTTGCCCGGCGATGGTTTCCTGCACCGCCAGCGGCGAGGTTTTATACGCCACATGCACGAGCTGCGTGCTGGTCGCCTGCTTGAACATTTCGCCGGCCACATGTGAAATGCTGCCGATGCCGAACGACGCGTAGTTCAGTTTGCCGGGGTTGGCTTTGGCATGCGTGATTAACTCAGCCACGGTTTTTGCCGGTATCGACGGGTGTATGCCCATCAGCAGATCAATCATGCCGAGCCGTGTCACGCCCTGCAAATCGCGCGTGATGTCGTAGTTCAGTTTGTAGAGGCCGGGGTTGATGGAGATCGCAATCGAGTTGGCCATGAGCGTGTAACCATCCGGCGCGGCTTTCACCGCCATTTCGTCACCGATCACGCCATTCGCACCGGGGCGGTTATCCACCACCACTTGATGCCCCAGTGTTTCGGATAATTTGGGAATGATGGTGCGGATAAAAATATCCGTCGCGCCGCCCGCGCCCATCGGGATGATGAGGCGCAGCGGGCGATTCGGGAAATTCTGCGCGCCGGATTGCGCATGCGCCGCACTCGCCGCCAGCATCGTCAGCGCCACCGCGCCGCCTGTGATCTTGTTCGCCATGGGTTGTCCTGAGATTATCTTAAGTATTTGTTTTTAAAC
>JAYVQD010000583.1:0-3425 GCA_043777275.1 Nitrosomonadales bacterium | reverse complement strand
ATATCACCAAGGCGGACGTGCTAACGATCTACCTGTTGCCCGAAGTCAACCTGATGGTGCGGCCGCGCATCCTCGCCCTGAAACCCGGCACGCGGCTGGTGTCGCACGACTACGGCTTTGGCGAGTGGCCGCCCGATGTGGAGATCGTGATGGATGCGCCGGGCAAACCCGTCGGCCGTGATCAAAAGAGCAAAGTGATGTATTGGGTAGTGCCGTCGCAAGTGGCGGGCAAATGGGTGTGGACGGGCGGCAATGGCAGCGCCGGGCAGTCTTATGAATTGCAAATCGAGCAGGCGTTCCAGAAAATCACCGGTAGCGTGGCGTTCGCCGGGCGCAGCGCCAAGATCGAAAACGCCGTGCTCACCGGAGACCAGATCAGCTTTGCCGCCACGCTGGAGACCGCCGGCAAACCGGTGCGTCACGAGTTTACCGGCAAGGTCATCAATAACGCCATGGCCGGCGAGATGCGCCGTGGCGGCAGCGCTGCGCAAGCGTGGAATGCGACGCGCACCGAGTTGCGCGAAGCGCGCATGACGGATTTGAAACCCGGCATCACGGCGAGGTAGTTGGGTGCGCTCATGGTGTCTCGCGCTGCTGTGTGCGCTGCTGCACGGCTTGCCTGCCGGCGCGGCCACGCTTGATGTGCCCACGCCGTACATTCCGTCCACACGCGGCAACGTCGATGAAATGTTGCGTCTGGCCGGGGTGACGCCGCAGGATATCGTCTACGACCTGGGTTCCGGCGACGGGCGCATTGTGATCGCGGCGGCACGTGACTACGGCGCGCGCGGCGTCGGTATTGAATTCGATGCCGCGCTGGTGCGCGAGAGCGCCGAGCATGCACGCAAAGCCGGTGTCGGCGAGCGCGCTGCGTTTCTTCACAGCGATATTTTCGCCGCTGATCTGCGGCCCGCCACGGTGGTAACGATGTATCTGCTGACCTCGCTGGTGAACCAGCTCGAGCCCAAGTTACTGGCGGAACTCAAACCCGGCACGCGCATCGTGGCGCACGACTATGGTTTCGCGCAATGGCAGCCCGATCGCATCGTTCAGATATCCAAAAAATACATGCTCTATGTGGTGCCGGCCCAGGTGGCCGGTGCATGGCGTATCGAAGCAGCCATGACCAAGGGTCGCGAGTTTGTGCTCGACCTGCAGCAGAATTATCAGGAAGTGCGGGGCGGGGTGCGCGTGCAGGGCGGCATCCTGCCGGCGTTCGACGCGCGTATGTCCGGCGAGCGCGTGAGTTTCGTGCTGGTCGAAGACGATGTGAGCTATCGATTCGAAGGCGCTGTGCGTGGCGATGAGATCGAAGGCGTGGTACGGTATGGCACTGGCCCCAAACTCAACGAACAGCGCTGGCGTGCGCAACGCCGGCAGCCCATAACGTCCATAACACCCATCCCACGATAATGACATAACTACATGTTTTTAAACAGAATTTTATTAAACATTACGGTAGCGGCATTGCTGCTGACGGCGAGCGTTGCGCGTGCGCAATGGCCGTACGAAGTGCCGTACGTACCGTCGCCGCAAATCGTAGTCGAAGAAATGCTGCGTCTGGCGAATGTGACCAAAGACGATTTCGTGATGGACCTGGGTTCAGGCGACGGGCGCATTCTCATCACAGCGGCGCGCAAGTTCGGTGCGCGTGGCCTCGGTGTCGATCTCGACGAAAGTCTGGTCGCGCAAAGTGACGAAAACGCGCGTGTCGCCAATGTTGCAGACCGTGTGCAGTTCATCCGGCAAGATTTGTTCAAGACTGATTTTTCCAAAGCCAGCGTGATTACCATGTATCTGTTGCCGGGCGTGAACATGCGCCTGCGGCCGTCGCTGCTGGCACTGAAACCCGGCACGCGCATCGTGGCGCATGACTTTGATTTGGGCGACTGGCAGCCCGATGTCAAAGTCACCATCCGCAAAAATGTGATGCTGTGGATCGTGCCCGCAAAAATTCAGGGCCGCTGGCGTTTGCCGTTGGCCTTGCCCGCTGGCGCGCAGAATCTGGATATCGATATCCGTCAGAAGCATCAGGAGATCGACGGCGTAGTACGCGTTGCGGACCGCCCGCCTGCGGGGTTGTGGCAGGCGTCGCTGCGCGGCGACCGCGTGAGCTTTGTGATCGTCGATAACACCGTCCGCGAAAGTGAAGCCAATATGTATTTTGATGGCGTGGTGCGCGATGGCGTGATGGAGGGCGAATTCCGGCGCGGCGTGGGCAACGCGCAGACACGGCATCCGTGGCGTGCTACGCGGGTAGGAGCGGCGCCGTAATGCGCGCCCGTTGGTGTGTGGCCCGGTGTGCGCTGGCCGCGCTGCTGCTGTGGACGGCCTGCGCGCGTGCCGCCGATGTGCCGTATGTGTCGACGCCGTGGAATGTCGTCGAAGCGATGCTGAAGATTGCAGCGGTGGGGCCGAACGACTTTCTGATTGATCTGGGTTCTGGTGATGGGCGCATCGTGATTACCGCGGCCAAAAAGTTGGGCGCCCGCGGCTTTGGGGTTGATCTGGATGACAATCTGGTTCGCACCGCGCAGCGCAATGCCGCAAGCGAGGGCGTGAAAGATCGCGCCGAGTTTTACACGCGCAATTTGTTTGATACCGACATGAGCAAGGCGACCGTCATTTCGATGTATCTGTTTAACTCGGTGAACCTGCGGCTGCGGCCCTCGTTGTTCAAGTTGAAGCCGGGCACGCGTTTGGTGTCGCACGATTTTGATATGGCGAAATGGACGCCCGATGACAAGCTCACGATCGATGTGCCGGGCAAATCGTACGGCCCGCCGCAAAGCGAGATTTTTCTGTGGATCGTGCCGGCGGACGCATCGGGCCGCTGGCGCTGGCAGCTTCCGGTGGCGGCGGGCGGGGCGAACGGGGCTAAATGGGATTACGATGCGGCCTTCGAGCAGACGTTCCAGATGATTTCCGGTGAGGTGCAGGCCGGCGGACGCGGCGCGCAACTGCGTGATGCACGCGTGCGTGGCGAGACTGTCAGCTTTTCCGTTTTGGCTGAGCGTGACGGCCGAACGGTGCGGCAGGAATTCAGCGGGCGTATTGAAGGTAACGGAGATGTCATTGCAGGACATGTGGTAATAGAGGGCGTGAAAACACCGTGGCGCGCGACTCGCAGCAGCCGTGGCCGCATGATAATCGACGCTTCGCTTGATTCACCGGACAGGACTACCGTAGCAGCAACATTTTTGACCAAGGAGCAGCAATGAAATTACTACAGCAGATGGGTGCGTGGGCAGCGGTCGCAGGGGTGGCAGGGATGGCGGCATGGATGGCGGCGACGCCGTCGTGGGCGCAAACCGGCAAGGGCGACGTGGTGTATGTGCCGACGCCGCAAATCGTCGTCGACGAAATGCTCGGCATGGCGAAAATTAACGCCAACGATTATCTGATCGATCTGGGGTCCGGCGATG
>JAYVQD010000582.1:0-13511 GCA_043777275.1 Nitrosomonadales bacterium | reverse complement strand
TCCTGCTCATCGACAAAGTGCTATCGTACGAGGCCGGCAAAGAGCTACGCGCGCTCAAGAACGTCACCATCAACGAACCGTTTTTCAATGCCCTTTTTCCGCATTACCCCGTGATGCCGGGCGTGCTGATTATCGAAGCCATGGCGCAGGCCTCGGCACTGCTGTCTTTCATCACCATGAACGCGAAGTCCAATGACAAATCCGTGTATTACTTTGTCGGCATCGACAATGCCCGCTTCAAAAAACCGGTGACCGCCGGCGATGCATTGATATTGCACGCCACGCTGAAGCGGCAGTTGCGCGGGCTATGGAAGTTCAAGGTAAACGCCCATGTCGATGATATTCTGGTCGCCGAGGCTGAACTCTTGTGCGCCGAGCGTGATATTGAAAAATAATCGAACTTCATTTGGAACCCACGCCTGGAATCCACTTTGAACCCACGCATACATCCCACCGCACTGATTGATTCCGCCGCCCGGCTCGCCGCCGATGTCGAGGTCGGCGCCTATAGCATTATCGGTCCGCACGTTGAAATCGGCGCCGGCTCGCGCGTCGGCCCGCATGCGGTTATCACGGGTCACACGCGCATCGGGTCGAACAACCAGATTTTTCAGTTCGTGTCCCTGGGCGAAATTCCGCAAGACAAAAAATATGCGGGCGAGCCGACGCGTCTGGAGATTGGCAACAACAACACCATCCGCGAATTTTGCACCTTTAACTGCGGCACGGCGCAAGACGCCGGTGTAACGCGGGTGGGGGACAACAACTGGATCATGGCCTATGTGCATCTGGCGCATGATTGCCAGATCGGCAGCAACACCACGTTCGCGAATAATGCGCAGTTGGCCGGACATGTGCAGGTGGGCGACTACGCCATACTCGGTGGTTACACGGGCGTGCATCAGTTCTGTCGCATCGGCGCGCATGTGATTACCGGCATTGGATCGCACGTGCTGAAAGATGTGCCGCCTTTTGTCACCGCCTCTGGCAGCCCGGCAAGCCCCTACGGCATCAATTCCGAAGGCTTGAAGCGTCGTGGCTATAGCGCTGAAGCCATTGCCGCCATCAAGCGCGCCTACAAGACCCTCTATCGAACTGGCGATACGCTGGAGCAGGCGCTGGTTGCGCTTGAGCAGCAGGTCGGCGAGTGCCCTGAGCTCCAGCCGTTGATCGATTTTCTGGCTGTGGCGGGCCGCGGCATCATTCGATAACGTGGTATGACTGGAGCGCCGGTAATCGAGCCTGTCGCTGCGCCCGTTATTGGATTGGTCGCTGGCGAAGCGTCCGGCGATTTGCTTGGCGCGCACCTGGTTGCGGCACTCAAAGCACGGCGGCCTGACATTCAGTTCACCGGCATCGCTGGACCGCGCATGATCGCGGCGGGCGTCAACGCTTTGTTCCCCATGGAAAAATTGGCTGTCCGCGGCTATGTCGAGGTGTTGAAACATTACCTTGAGATCATCTCCATCAGGCGGCGTGTGAAACAGCATTTTCTGGCGCAGCCGCCAGCGCTTTTTATCGGCATCGACGCGCCGGATTTCAACCTGGGGCTGGAACTCCAGTTAAAACAAGCGGGCATACCGACAATCCATTACGTAAGCCCTTCGATCTGGGCGTGGCGCGGCGAGCGCATCCACCAGATCAAACAAGCCGTTGACCGCGTGCTTACGCTGTTTCCATTTGAAGCTGAAATCTACAACAAGGCCGAAGTGCCCGTCAGTTATGTAGGCCACCCTCTGGCGGACATGCTGCACCACTATCCGTCTCAGACCGAGGTGCGAACGCGGCTGGGCATGCGCGTCGATGGGCCCGTGGTTGCCTTGTTACCGGGCAGCCGCATCAGCGAGCTGCAAAGTATGGCGCCACTGTTCGTGGCCAGCGCCCGTCGCATCGCCGCCGCTGCGCCTGCCGTGAGATTTGTGGCGCCGCTGGTCAATCGTGAAACGCGCGCCCTGTTTGAGCACGCGGTCACTCGCGCCGGCGGCATTGAATTGCTGGTGCTGGACGGAAGCTCTCATGACGCCATTGCCGCCGCGGATGTAGTGCTGGTGGCGTCCGGCACCGCCACCCTCGAGACGGCGTTGCTCCAGCGCCCGATGGTGATCACTTACCGCATGCCGCGCGTGAGTTGGTGGATCATGAGTCCGCGACGCTATCAGCCGTATGTGGGGCTGCCCAATATCCTTGCGGGGGAGTTCGTTGTGCCTGAGTTTCTCCAGGATGAGGCTACGCCGGAGAATCTTTCCCGTGCGGTAGTGGATCTGTTGAACGACGCGCCGCGCCGCGAACGTATCCGGCAGCGCTTTGCGGGCATGCTCACTGACCTGCGGCAAAACACCGCGCAGAAAGCGGCTGATGCGGTGATGCCGTATCTGGAGCAACGCGCATGAAAAAAAGTCCGCTCGTCGCTGGCGTGGATGAAGCGGGCAGGGGGCCGCTGGCAGGGCCGGTGTATGCGGCGGCGGTGATACTTTCTCCCACCGTGCGCATTGATGGCCTGGCAGACTCCAAAAAACTCACCGCGAAAAAACGTGATGCGCTATTCGATGTGATTCAGCAACGCGCATTGTCGTGGGCGATTGCCAGCGCCAGCGTCGAAGAAATCGACGCCATCAATATTTTGCAGGCGAGCTTGCTGGCGATGCGGCGTGCCGTGGAGGGCCTCGCCACCCAGCCGCATCACATTCTGGTGGATGGATTGTATTGCCCGAAAGTGCGCATGCCGGCGCGCGCGATTGTGAAAGGCGATTCGAAAGAGCCCGCTATTTCAGCGGCGTCGATACTCGCCAAAGTGGCGCGTGATCGCGAGATGCACAAGCTCCACGCCCAATTTCCGCACTACCGGTTTGATCTGCACAAGGGCTATGGCACCGCCGTGCATATGGCTGCGTTAACCAAACACGGGGTGTCGCCTGTGCATCGCCGCAGCTATGCGCCGGTAGCTAAATTATTGTTTAAAAACAAATAGTTACAATATTATAATATGGCTTCAGCCAGCGCGTGCTTTAACGCACCGCGCTCACTGGCATGGGTTACCAGCGGCTTGCGCGCGCGGCACTGCGTGAGGAGTTTGCGATAAAAGGCCGCATCGGTTTCAGCGCGTAACAGCAGCCGAGCCAACGCGCGCTCATCTTCAAGCGGGTAGTAGCCGGCGTAATAACGCCCGAGCATGCCGATGTTGCCGGACACGCGTGAAGCAAGCACCGGCACGTTGTTGGCCAATGCTTCGCTCACCACATTGGCGCCGCCTTCCATGCGCGAGCTGATCACCATCAAACGGCTGCGCGCCAGCAGGCGCAGCGCCTTGGCGTGCGCCACCTCGCCGAGCCAGCGGTAGCGTTTGTCGCGCGCCATCCACTGTTTTGCTTCTTGCCTCATTGCATCGGACATGGCGCCGCCGATATGCGTCACACGGACGCGGCTTTCTTCGGGTAAATAAGCCAGAGCGGCGGCGGCGCGAAACGGGTCTTTCTCCTCGCGCAGATGTCCGCTGACCACGACTTCAAAGCAAGCCTTCAGCGGGGGCGGGCGCGGTACGGTCAACGCGGACTGATAGACCACGCCGGTCTTGCGCCGCAGCGCGGGCGCCAGCTCGGTAAGCCCCCTCTCCTGCAATACAATCATGCGCGTGGCGAGCTGCATCGATTCCTGCGCGGCTTCATCCGTGCGTATGTCGCGGTACAAATCTGTGCCGGTCAACGCCAATATCAGCGGATGATCCGGGCAGCGCAACGCGAAATTGCGTATCGACGCGTGACTGCGGCGCGCATGCAGCGCCAGCATGGCATCCGCAGGCGTGCTATCCCAATCGACCTGTATCGACACCGCGTGCCCCAACTCACGCAGCATGCCCGCCCAGCGCGTGGCAGTGCCGCGATTGCCGTGACGCGAACCGGGCGCGGCGGGAGTAATCAGCGCAATTTTCATTGGAGTCAATCAGCGATACACTAGGCCGCGACTATAACAAATGTTTTCCATGACCTTCGCTTCCGCGCACAATCAACCTGATGTGGCAACGCTCTGCGACGGGCTGCACGCCGCGCGCGCACGCACGCTGGCATTTGCCGCGCGCTTGAAATCAGACCAATGGATAGGCCCGCAGTTGAGCATCGTCAATCCGCCGCTGTGGGAGCTGGGGCACCTGGCCTGGTTTCAGGAGCATTGGTGTTTGCGTTATCGAGCGGATGGCTCGCTCGCGCCGTCGATAAAGCAAAACGCCGATGCGCTGTACAACTCAGCCACCGTGCCGCACGCCGCGCGCTGGACACTTGCGCTGTTGTCGGTCGATCAAACGTTGGCGTATTTGCGCGAGGTGCTCGATGCGGTGCAGGCGCGCATCACACGCGAAGGCGCGACAGAACATCTGCGTTACTTCGCGCAGCTTGCCGTGTTTCACGAAGAAATGCATAACGAAGCGTTTGAATACACTTGTCAGACATTGCGGTACGAAAATAAAAAAACTGTTCAAAAACAAATACTTACGACTAATCCATGTACCGGTGATGCATCGATTGGCGGTGGCGCCTTTATGCTCGGCGCGCCGCCCATGGATGGCTTTGTATTCGACAACGAAAAGTGGGCGCATCCGGTAATCGTGCGTCCGTTTCGTATGGCGCGTGCGGCGGTGAGCAATGCCGAGTTCGCGGCCTTCGTGGACGATGGCGGATATCAACGGCGCGAATGTTGGAGCGACGCGGGCTGGCAGTGGCGCACACAGGCCAATGCCGCCACGCCCGTGTATTGGGTGCAGCACGGCACGCAATGGCAAGTGCAATGTTTCGATCAAACGTTGCCGCTGCCCCCCAACGCCGCCGTGATACACGTGAACTGGCACGAGGCCGACGCTTATTGCCGCTGGGCGCAGCGCCGCCTGCCGACTGAAGCCGAGTGGGAATTCGCCGCTGCCACCACGCCCGGCAACCTCACACACAAGCGGCGCTATCCGTGGGGCGACGCGCCGCCCACAGCGGCGCACGCCAATTTGTTCGGCGTCGCCGCTGAACCCGTGGATGTAGCCGCGTTTGCCGCAGGCGACAGTGCGTGGGGCGTGCGTCAACTGTTCGGCAATGTATGGGAGTGGACCGCGGATGGGTTCGCCGCGTATCCCGGCTTCGTGCGCGACCCGTACAAGGAGTACTCCGAGCCGTGGTTCGGCGATCACAAAGTGCTGCGCGGCGGCTGTTACGCCACCCGCGCGAGTTTGCTGCGCAATACCTGGCGCAATTTTTATACCCCCGAGCGGCGCGACGTGCTGGCGGGCTTTAGAACCTGCGCGCTGGATTGACACGGGATTGAATCTGCTTTGAAAAAAATAAGTTCCGCAGACAACGCGCAATTCAAGTCGCTGTTGAAATTGGCACATTCGTCGCGCGAGCGCCGGTTGGCCGGCTATTCATTGCTCGATGGCGTGCATTTGTTGCAGGCGTATCAGTCGCGCTTCGGTGCGCCGGAACAACTGATCGTGAGCCACACTGGCACAGACCATCCGGAAATTAACGCGCTCCTGCAAGGCAACACCGCTGCCCTATGTCTGGACGATAACCTGTTCAAGCAATTGTCGTCGGTGGCGACGCCCACCGGCGTGATCGCCGTCATCAAAACACCGCGCTGCGAAGGCTTGCCTGCCGCTCTCGATACCTGCGTGATGCTCGAAGACATACAAGATCCCGGCAACCTGGGCTCGATACTGCGTTCGTGTGCCGCCGCCGAGGTAAAACAAATATTCCTTTCCAAACAAACTGTTAACGCATGGTCGCCGCGCGTGCTGCGTGCGGCCATGGGCGCGCATTTCAGTGTGGAGATTTACGAACGCGCGGATTTGATTGTGCTGGCGCGCGCGTTTCCGGGGCGCGTGCTGGTGACACGGCTACGCGCAACACAAAGCGTGTTCAAAAGTAACCTCACCGGAAAAGTCGCGCTGGTGTTCGGCAACGAAGGGGCAGGCGTGTCGGATGCATTGATGCAGTGCGCGCACGAATCGATTGCGATTCCGATGAGTGCGGCTACCGAATCACTGAACGTCGCAGCGGCGGCGGCGATTTGTTTGTTCGAACGCGTGCGCCAATCTCAATAAATCCGCCGCTCCAACTTGGCCTGCTGCATGATGGTAGTAGCCAGCTCTTCCACCGATTTACTGGTGGCATCCAGAAACGGAATATTCTCGCGGCGCATTAACGACTCTGCTTCGCGAATTTCGTATTCGCAGTTTTGTAAATCCGAGTAGGTGCTGTTGGGACGGCGTTCGCTGCGTATGCGTTGCAGCCGCGTGGGGGTAATGGTCAGGCCGTACAGTTTGTCGCGCAGCGGACGCAGCGACGCCGGTAACTGACGGCTGCCGAAGTCTTCGGGGATGAACGGGTAGTTGGCCGCGCGGATGCCGAATTGCATCGACAGGTACAGGCAGGTCGGGGTTTTGCCGCAGCGTGAAACACCGACCAGTATCACATCGGCTTCGGAGAGATCGCGGGTGGAGACGCCGTCGTCGTGCGACAGGGTGTAGTTCACCGATTCCATGCGCTTATAGTAATTGACGATATCGTTAACGTTATGCGTGCGGCCGATGGCGTGAGAGGCGCGCGCCCCGAGTTCGTTTTCGAGTGGCGCGATGAATATCTGAAAGCAATCCAGAAACAACGCGTTTGCCGTACCCACCGCAGCGGCGATTTCGGTGTTGGCGAGGGTGCTGATAATAATCGGGCGCACGCCGTCGGCCACGGCGGCGGCGTTGATTTTTTGCACCGCCTCTTGCGCTTTATCAAGCGTGTCGATAAAGGGCAGGGTAGTCTCGTGCAGGCTCAAGCCGTCGAATTGCGTGAGCAGGCTGTGGCCGAGCATCTCGGCGGTGATGGCCGTGCGGTCAGAAACAAAGAAGGCGCTGCGGCGTTGGGTAGTCATGATTTAGTAAGCATGATTTCGTAAGCATTGTGGCGGCGCAGCAATTGTCTGTAATATACCGCTTTTCTCACCTCGCCGGAACATACCCATGACCATGCGCCCTTACGTGCTCGACCTTTCCACTTTGCGCATGGGCGATGTCGGCATCGTCGGCGGCAAAAACGCTTCGCTGGGTGAAATGATCGGGCACCTCACTGGCTCGGGTGTGCGGGTACCGGGCGGGTTTGCGACGACCGCGCATGCGTTTCGGGATTTTCTGGCGCACGACGGTTTGGACAAACGCATCGAAGCGCGGCTTGCCGCGTTGAATGTCGATGACGTGAATGCGTTGGCAGTGGCGGGCAAAGAGATACGCGGCTGGATCGTGGTGCAAGATTTCTCCGCCGCGCTGAAGACGGCGATTGCCGATGCCTACCACCCGCTTGCCACGGCAGCCGGCGCCGAGGTGACCTTCGCGGTGCGCTCGTCCGCTACCGCCGAAGATTTACCCGATGCCTCCTTCGCCGGCCAGCAGGAAACGTTTCTCAACGTTCACGGCCTCGACAACGTGCTGGAAGCCATCAAGCATGTGTTCGCGTCACTGTATAACGACCGCGCGATTTCGTATCGCGTGCATAAGGGATTCATCCACGCCGAGGTGGCGTTGTCGGCGGCGGTGCAGCGGATGGTGCGCAGTGATCTGGGCGCGAGCGGTGTGATGTTTACCATCGATACCGAATCCGGATTCGATCAGGTGGTGTTCATCACGTCGGCCTACGGGCTGGGTGAAACGGTGGTTCAGGGCCAAGTGAACCCTGATGAATTTTATGTTTATAAACAATCACTTATGAATAATCGCCCGGCGATACTGCGGCGCGGCCTGGGTTCCAAAGCGGTGCGTATGGTGTATGAAGCGTCGCGTCAGATGGGCCGCTCGGTAAAGACCGAGCCGGTGCCGGAAGCGGATCGCCGCAAATTTTCAATCAGCGACGCCGAAGTCGAAACGCTGGCGCGTTACGCGATGATTATCGAACAGCACTACCAGCGCCCGATGGATATCGAGTGGGGCCGTGATGGCATCGATGGTCAGCTCTACATTCTGCAAGCGCGTCCTGAAACGGTGAAGGCCAGTGAGAACGTCGATACGCTGCGACGTTATCGCCTGAAGCAGCGTTCCGAAGTGCTGGCCACCGGGCGCGCGATTGGGCAGCGCGTGGGCAGCGGCCCGGTGCGCCTGGTAAGCAGCGCGGCGGAGATGGACCGGGTGCGCGACGGCGATGTATTGGTGACGGACATGACCGACCCGGATTGGGAGCCGGTGATGAAGCGGGCCTCGGCGATCGTCACCAATCGCGGCGGGCGCACGTGTCACGCGGCGATTATCGCGCGTGAACTCGGCGTGCCGGCGGTGGTGGGCTGCGGTGACGCGACGCGCATTTTGAAAGACGGCAAAGAGGTCACGGTGTCGTGTGCCGAGGGGGATACCGGCTTTGTGTATCGCGGCATCCTTGAAACCGAGATCATCGATCTGTCGCTGAGTGCGATGCCCAAGTCGCCGGTGAAAATCACCATGAACGTCGGCAACCCCGAACTCGCGTTTGAGTTTCGCCGCCTGCCGAATGAAGGCGTAGGGCTGGCGCGGCTGGAGTTCATCATCGCGCGCATGATCGGGGTGCATCCGAAAGCGGTGCTGGCGTATCCCGACCTGCCGGCCGATTTGAAAGCCGCCGTCGAGGGACACAGCGCGGGCTATGCCGACCCGGTGACGTTTTACGTCGAAAAACTGGTGGAGGGTGTCGCAACATTGGGGGCTGCGTTCTGGCCCAAGCCGGTGATCGTGCGGCTGTCGGATTTTAAATCCAACGAATATTCCAGTCTCACTGGCGGCAGCAAGTATGAGCCGCATGAAGAAAACCCCATGCTGGGGTTCAGAGGTGCATCGCGCTACATCTCGGACAGCTTCCGCAAATCATTCGAGCTCGAATGCCGCGCGATGAAAAAAGTGCGCGACGAGATGGGATTGACCAATGTGGAAATCATGGTGCCCTTCGTGCGCACCGTGACCGAAGCTAAACAAGTGCTGGAGGCGCTCGCCGACAACGGGTTAAAGCGCGGTGACAACGGATTACGCATCATCATGATGTGCGAGATTCCGTCAAACGCCGTGCTGGCCGATCAGTTCCTCGAACACTTCGACGGCTTTTCCATCGGCTCCAACGACATGACGCAAATGACGCTGGCGCTTGACCGCGACTCTGGCATCATCGCCGAAGGCTTTGACGAACGCGATCCGGCGGTCAAACACATGCTGCATCTGGCGATTCAAGCGTGCCGCAAGGCGGGCAAGTATGTGGGCATCTGCGGGCAGGGGCCGTCGGATCATCCCGACCTCGCGCAATGGCTGGTGGAAGAGGGCATCGAGAGTCTTTCGCTGAACCCCGACACCGTGGTGGAGACGTGGCTGTTTCTCGCGCGTGAGGCGCAGTCCCGCGCCTGATGCTGTGTGCGGAAGCTGTATACGGAACGGAGGCAGAAATTCGTTGGAGGCACATTGAATTTGCGATAAAATGGGCAAACGGTTAAAGACATGAAATGACTAAATATATCTTTGTCACTGGTGGTGTGGTTTCCTCACTTGGTAAAGGTATCGCTGCCGCCTCCCTTGCCGCCATTCTCGAATCGCGCGGCGTCAAAATCACCATGTTGAAGCTCGATCCCTACATTAACGTGGATCCGGGCACCATGAGTCCGTTTCAGCATGGCGAGGTGTTTGTCACCGAAGATGGCGCGGAGACCGATCTTGATCTCGGTCACTACGAGCGCTTTATCTCGGCCAAGATGACCAAGCGCAACAACTTCACCACCGGTCAAATCTACGAGAGCGTCATCCGCAAAGAACGCCACAGCGATTACCTCGGCGGCACGGTACAGGTGATTCCGCATATCACCGACGAAATCAAGTTATTCATTGAACGGGGCGCTGCCGATGCCGAAGTCGCATTGGTTGAGGTCGGCGGCACGGTGGGCGATATCGAATCGCTGCCGTTTCTTGAAGCCATTCGTCAGATGGGTATTGAGTTGGGCCGCGACAACGTGTGCTACATCCATTTAACGCTGGTGCCGTACATCGCCTCGGCGGGCGAAATCAAAACCAAGCCCACGCAGCACTCGGTAAAAGAGTTGCGCCAAATCGGTATTCAGCCTGATGTATTGCTGTGCCGCGCGGACCGTCCGCTGCCCAATGACGAACGCCGCAAGATCGCGCTCTTTACCAATGTGCTGGCGGAGGCGGTTATTTCCGCCGTGGACGTGGACAGTATTTACAAAATTCCCGCAGCGCTGCATGAGCAGCATCTGGATGAGATTGTTTGCCGCAAACTCAATATGAATCCGCCACCGGCCGATTTGTCGAGTTGGGAATCGTTGATTTACAAACTCGAACACCCTGCGCTCGAAGTTAAGATCGCGCTGGTGGGCAAGTATGTCGATCTGACCGAATCCTACAAGTCGCTGTCCGAGGCGCTGATCCACGCCGGCATACACACCGGTGCGAAAGCGCGCATTCATTACATTGATTCCGAGACCATCGAGCAAAACGGCACGGCATGTCTCGCCGGCATGAACGCGATACTGGTGCCGGGCGGATTCGGCAAACGCGGCGTTGAGGGCAAGATACAGTCGATACGTTATGCGCGCGAAAACAAAATCCCGTATCTGGGTATTTGCCTCGGCATGCAGCTCGCGGTCATAGAATACGCGCGCAACGTCGTAGGGCTGGATGCCGCCCATAGCACGGAGTTCGATCCGCAGACGCCGCACCCGGTGATTGCGTTGATTACCGAGTGGCAAGATCGTGACGGACGTGTCGAGCAACGCAGCGAAAAATCCGATATGGGCGGCACCATGCGCCTGGGCGGGCAAGAGTGCGTGCTCGAAGCAGGCTCAGTGGTGCGTAACGTTTATGGCGCCGAGCGCGTGTCCGAGCGCCACCGTCACCGCTATGAAGTCAACGATCATTATCTTGCGCGCATCCGGCAGGCAGGCTTGCGCGTGAGCGGCGTGTCGGTCAAAGATGGTTTGTGCGAAATGATTGAATTGCCGAACCACCCGTGGTTTGTCGCCTGCCAGTTTCATCCGGAATTTACCTCGACACCTCGTGCCGGGCATCCGCTGTTCAAGGCGTTTGTGCAGGCGGCGATTGAGAACAAGACGACTGCGGCAGGTTCCGCCGATGTTGTGCCGTTGAAAAATATTGCGATATAGGTTAAGGCGCGTGCGATGAAGCTCTGTGGGTTTGAAGTGGGACTTGATAAACCGCTGTTCCTGATTGCCGGGACTTGCGTGGTCGAATCGCGCCAGATGGCCATGGACACGGCCGGCGCGCTGAAAGAAATGTGCGCCGCGGTGGGCATCCCGTTCATCTACAAATCCTCGTACGACAAGGCCAACCGCAGCTCGATCAAGTCGTTTCGCGGCTTGGGTATGGATAAAGGCCTCGAAATTCTCGGCGACGTGCGCAAAGAGATAGGCGTGCCGGTGTTGACCGACGTGCATGACGCCAGCGAAATTGCCGACGTGGCATCCGTGGTGGATGTACTGCAAACGCCCGCGTTTTTGTGCCGTCAAACCGATTTTATTTGCGCGGTGGCAAGCGCCGGCAAACCGGTGAATATCAAGAAGGGGCAGTTTCTGGCGCCGGCAGACATGAAAAACGTGGTCGATAAAGCGCGCAGCGCGAGCAACAGCGACAACATTATGGTGTGTGAGCGCGGCGCGACCTTCGGTTACAACAATCTGATTTCCGATATGCGTTCGTTGATGGTGATGCGAGATACCGGCTGCCCGGTGGTGTTCGACGCCACGCACTCGGTGCAGTTGCCCGGCGGGCAGGGCACCGCCAGCGGCGGCGAACGCCAGTTTGTGCCGGTGCTCGCGCGCGCGGCTGTCGCAGCCGGCATCGCAGGCATCTTTATGGAGACGCATCCCGATCCTGCCAAGGCGTTATCGGATGGCCCCAACGCGTGGCCGCTGCAACACATGAAAGTCTTGCTGCAAACGTTAAAGCAACTGGACACGCTGGCTAAACAAGCGGGCTTTGCGGAAAACTTAGTTACCTGACCTCTCCTGAAACTCACCCTACTCACACAATCAAGCTGGGAACACACATGAGCGCAATCGTCGACGTCATCGCACGAGAAATCCTGGATTCACGCGGTAATCCCACGGTCGAAGCCGACGTGTTGCTGGAATCCGGCGTCATGGGCCGTGCCGCGGCGCCGTCCGGCGCTTCGACCGGCAGCCGCGAGGCAATGGAACTGCGCGACGGTGACGCCAAGCGCTACGGCGGCAAGGGCGTGATGAAAGCCGTTGAAAACGTTAACACCGAGATCTGCGAGGCGATTATTGGTGTCGATGCCACCGAGCAAGGTTTCATTGATAAAACGCTGATCGATCTTGATGGCAGCGAAAACAAATCACGGCTCGGCGCGAACGCGATTCTGGCGGTGTCGATGGCCGTGGCCAAAGCGGCAGCCGAAGAATCCGGGCTGCCGCTGCATCGTTATCTCGGCGGTGCAGGGCCGATGGCGATGCCGGTGCCGATGATGAATGTCATCAATGGCGGTGTGCATGCCGACAACAGCCTCGATTTGCAGGAATTCATGATTGTGCCGATCGGCGCGCCGACGTTTAAAGAGGCGTTGCGCTACGGCGCTGAAGTTTTCCAGGTATTGAAAAAACTGCTGCATGATCGCGGCTTTGCCACGGCGGTGGGTGACGAAGGTGGCTTTGCGCCACGGTTGCCCAAGCACGAAGCCGCGATAAAAATTGTGATCGAGGCGATTGAAGCCGCAGGCTACCGGCCCGGTGAGGATATTTCGCTGGCACTCGATTGCGCGAGTTCCGAGTTTTACGACGACGGCGAATACACGCTGGCTTCCGAAGGCGCTTCGATGAAATCGCCCGAGTTCATCGATTATCTGGCGGCGTGGGTGGATAAATATCCGATCATCAGCATTGAAGATGGCCTGGCCGAGAGCGATTGGGACGGCTGGAAATTGCTGACAAAGCGGCTGGGCGACCGCGTGCAGTTGGTGGGGGATGACCTGTTTGTCACCAACACGCGCTACATCAAAAAAGGCATCGACATGGGTGTAGCCAACTCGGTGCTGATTAAAGTCAATCAAATCGGCACGCTCACCGAGACGCTGGCGGCGATTGAAATGGCCAAGCGTGCGCGCTATACCTCGGTGATCTCGCATCGTTCCGGCGAAACCGAAGACACCACCATCGCTGACATCGCCGTTGCCACCAATGCCTTGCAGATCAAAACCGGTTCGTTGTCGCGCTCTGACCGGTTGGCGAAATACAATCAATTACTGCGTATTGAAGAAGACCTCGGCGATGCGGCGAGCTATCCGGGGCGCAGCGCGTTTTATCAGATACGGTAAACACGCATGAAGGTGCTCAGCCTGGTGCTGGTGGCGCTGATCGCGCTGATACAGTATCCGCTGTGGCTGGGCAAAGGCAGTTGGTTGCGCGTGTGGGAAGTCGACAGCCAAATCAAAACGCAGCGCGACAAAAACGCGACGCTGCAAACCCGTAACACGGTGCTTGATGCCGAAGTGCGTGATCTCAAG